>JARRLN010000028.1 GCA_037386965.1 Nitrospirota bacterium | reverse complement strand
TCGGCAAGCAGGTGGTCGGCGACGATGTCGGCCGGATTGCTCCTCCACCGGCTGTAGTTGTACTGCTGGGTCCCGTACTTGCCCTTCTTGTACACCATTGCGGTGGTGTCGAAGGCCTGCGATACCGAAAAGCTGTTGACACGGAGCACGGCGTCTATCGGCGAGAGCCCTTCGAAGGACGGCGGAGTGTAATCCAGGACGAAGAGCTCCACCGCCGGGGCCCGCCCGCCGCCAAAACAACCCGCGAGGGAAAGCGGCACAAGGCACGCCGCTGCCAGAAGGGCCAGTGCCGCGTTTACCGCACGGCGTTTTCTATTCGTCTTCGCCACGGGGACCGCCGCCTTCATTTCCCACGCTCCGGGGGCTTCCCGAACAGAAGCTCGGAGGGGTTGTTGTTCAGACGGTCTATCAGCATCTGGAGCGAGTCGGCGTCGTCGTTTATCTTCCTTATGAGCCCGCTCAGTTGCTCCGCCACCACCCTTGTGCGGTCGTCGGTCTTGTCCACCAGGGCGTTGACGTTCCCGGCAATCTCCATGAGACGCATCTTCTTTATCTCCTCTCTGGTCTGGGACAAGAGCTCCCTGGCCTCCTCGATGGTCTTTCTGGAATCGGCCGGGATGCTCCGGAAGTCCTCCGAGCCCACCAGGGTGTCCAGGCTGCGGGAGGCCCTGTTCAGCCGCGCGCTCATGGACTCGATGTTGGAGACCGCCCTGGCCAGCTTGGGGTCGGAGACCAGCGCGTTGGCGGACTTCACCGTGCTTTTCAGCTCATCGGAAATGCCCTTGAAGTCCACTTCTTTGAGCTGCTCCACCACCACCCCGGCCTTCGCCAGAAGAGAGCCCATGCCCGGGGACGGCGCCGTGGCGATTACGGGGTACTCGGACGTGAACGGGAGCTTGGTGGAGGGCGGCGGTTGCTCCGGGGGCACTTGGTGAAGCTCGACGAAACCCACGCCGGTGAAACCGGAGGTCTTCACCTCCGCGACCGTGCGAGGGTCGATGAGGTCTTCCCGCGCGGTCTTGATGACCACCTCCATCAATGCCTTGTTCGGCGCCACTTCTATGCGCTGCACCGAGCCGATGTCCAGCCCCATGTACTTCACCCGCGAGCCCGGCCCGATAACCTCCACGGACTCGCCGAAGTACGCGGCGTACAGTTTGCCCTTCTTGAAGTATTGCGAGGCCCCGAGCCAGATGGTCGCGGCCACGCCGATGGCTATCCCCACGAAGACGAAGATGCCTACCATCATTTTGGTTCTTCTGCTGGACATGTCAGGCCGCCCGTCCGGCGGTGCCCGGTATCCGCCGGTTGAAGAAGCTCAGCACCCTGTCGTCCTGGGAGTTCTCTTTCAGGTCCCGCGGCGCGCCGGTCGCGATGATGCCCTTTTCCTTCTTGTCGAACATGACGCACCTGTGCCCGATGTTGAAGATGGAGTCCAGCTCCTGGGTGACGATGATGAGCGTCACTCCCATGGACTCGTTTATGTTCTTGATAAGGTAATCCAGCTCCGCGGCGGTTATGGGGTCCAACCCCGCCGACGGCTCGTCCAGGAACAGGAACTCCGGGTCCAGCGCCATGGCCCTGGCGATGCCCGCCCTCTTTTGCATGCCCCCGGAGAGCTCCGAGGGCAGATGGTTGTCATAGCCCGCCAGGTTCACCATACCGAGCTTCATCCTCACTATATCACGGACGATGTCCTCCGGAAGGTCGGTGTGTTCCTTCAGGGGGAGCGCGACGTTCTCGTACAGGGTCATCGAGCCCAAAAGGGCGTTGGACTGAAACAGCATGCCCAGCTTGAGCCTGAGCGCCATGAGCTCGTCCTCGGTGGCCATGGTCATATCGACCCCGTTGACCAATACCCTTCCCCTGTGGGCCCTGTACAGGCCGAGCATATACCTGAACGCAGTGGTCTTGCCGCATCCGCTTTCGCCCAGAAGCAGGAATATCTCGCCCCTGTATACCTCGAAACTGACGTTTTCGAGGACGATGTCGCCATCGTACTCGGCAGTGAGGTCCTCCACGACTATGGCGGCCTCCCCGTGCCCCTTCATACCCCGACGCCCGAGACGACCACCGCGAACAACGCGTTGGACAGGATTACCAGGAAAATGGCGCTCACCACGGCTGAGGTGGTCGCGGTGCCCACCTCTTCGGCGCCCCCGCTGGCCATGAACCCGCGATAACAGCCGATGCCCGCTATCAGCACCCCGAACATGCCGGACTTGACGACGCTTTGCACCAGGTCCATGGCGCTGAGCTTCGAGGGCACCCCCACGACGTAGTTCGTAATCGTGAGCCCCGCTTGCAGCACGCCTATCACCATTCCCCCGAGGACCCCGAAAAGGTCGGCATACAGCGCGAGGAGAGGCACCATGAGAAGTGCGGCGAGCACCTTCGGAACGGCCAGGAAGCTCACGGGGTTGAAGCCCATGATGACCAGTGCGTCCACCTCCTCGTTTATCTTCATGGTGGCTATCTCGGCTGCGTATTCCGAACCCGTGCGCCCGGCCACCAGTATCGCGGTCATGATGGGGCCGAATTCCTTTACCATGGCGAAGGAAATGGCCGCCGGCAGGACGACGTTGCCGCCGTACTCCTTCAACTGGCTGAGGGCCAGGAGCGCTATGATGATGCCGAAGAGAAAGCTTATCAGCCCTATGATGGGAAGGCCGTCCAGCCCGGCCCTCTTCATGTACTCGATGAGGGTGCCCCACCTGACCGAGCGCGGATGCCTTGCCGCGTAGAGCAGGGCGAGCACCAGCTCCCCCACGAACAAGACAAGGTCGTTCAAGGTTGCACAAAAGCCGATGGCCGTCTGGCCCATGTACTCCAGTATGCCGGTCGTCCTGTCCTTTATGATGGGCTCTTTTTCGAGGGCCTCCATGCTCAAGAGCTTCAAAATACCGCTGGTGCGCCCGGACATCCCCCGGACCTCGGACGGTATCGAACCCGCCCGCGCCGCCTTTTGCGCCTCCAGTACGGCCAGGGCGCCGGCGCTGTCCATGTGCTCTACGCCGGAGAGGTCTATGATAAGCCTCGAGGGTTTCACCTCCTCCACCGCCGACCGCATCTCGGGCATGACGTCCATCAGGCTGTCTATTACTATCCGGCCCGAGAGAAGGATGGTGAGCTCCCCTCCTTCCCCTTTTCGGGCCTCAACCTTGTGTCCGGTCCCGGAGCTGGATGAGTTGTTCATGACATTGTCCGCGCGCGTTAGCCAAAATCTAGCACTTGCGCCGGGCGCTGTCAATTGTGCTTATATTCCACTGTCTTCG
Source organism: Nitrospirota bacterium (assembly GCA_037386965.1). Taxonomy (NCBI): domain Bacteria; kingdom Pseudomonadati; phylum Nitrospirota; species Nitrospirota bacterium. Next base: position 25,839 of record JARRLN010000028.1, on the reverse strand, counting down.
AAGGTTAAAGACCGCGGGGAAAAGACGAGGGGCATCAAAATGACCCGGGCACCGGCGGGGCGCCGGAGAAGGGCGTTCATGATGCCTTCGCTTATTGATATTTTCATTTGCCGGGAGCATAATATGACGGAAAACCGGCAGCCGAAGTCCGTTCGAGTAATGGACGCGGGGGACCCGACTTTTGGGGCGAATTCCCGCAGGGGATAGGGCACTTCCAAGCCCGAGCCCGGCAGCTAACCTCGTAGGCGTTTGGAAGGGCAAGAGGCAGAATCGAGAACCGCCCGTTGTCCGGCGGTTTTTTACCGCCCGCTGCCCCTCCCGAAAAGGAGGATACATGCAGAATCGGTACGTGGGGTTCCGTTAATCGCCATGCCTGTCCCCCTCGTCTTTCCCGCGAGTGTGCCCGGCCGAAACAGGGCGAAGGCCTGCCCGGGGCGTGCGATTTCATGAACGTCCTCCTGGTGCTGAACCTTACGGGGGTAGTCCTTTTGTTCACCGCCCTGTTCATGCTGGCGCCGGCCGTCGTTTCTCTGCTTTACGGCAGCTCCGACCTGAAGGCCATACTCTTGTCCTTTGCCCTTACGGCCGGGGCCGGGGGGATTTTGTTTCTCCTTACCAGAAAGCACCGCAACGAAGAGATAGGCCATCGGGACGGCTTCTTCGCCGTGGCGCTGAGCTGGTCCGTCATGGCCCTGGCCGGGGCGCTGCCCTTTCTCCTTTCCGGAGCCATCCCGTCGGTTACCGACGCGGTTTTCGAGTCCATGTCCGGATTCACGACCACGGGGTCGTCCATCCTGACCAACGTGGAGGCGCTCTCGCGGGGCGTTCTTTTCTGGCGCAGCCTCACACACTGGATAGGCGGGCTGGGAATCATCGTGTTCTTCGTGGCCGTTCTGCCCATGATGGGGGCCGGGGGCAGCCAGCTCTTCAGGGCGGAGGTCTCCCAGGTGGTTCCCCAGAAGCTCAAGCCCCGCATAATCGACGCGGCCAAGAGCCTCTGGATCATATACATCGCCTTTACGGCCCTCGGCGTGCTGCTCCTCCGGCTCGGCGGCATGGACCTCTATGATTCCTTCTGCCACACCTTCGGGGCTATCGGCACGGGCGGGTTTTCCACGAAAAACCTGAGCATAGGAGCATACACCAGCTCCTATATCCACTACGTCATCATCGTGCTGATGTTCGTGGGAGGAACGAGCTTTACCCTTCATTACCAGGCACTGGCCGGCGGATTGAGGCGGTACGTCAAAAACGGAGAGTTCGTTTTCTATGCCATGGTCCTGGCGGCCTGCACGGCATTGATTGTCCTTGCCACGTATCGTACGTATTACGACTCCCTTGCCGTGTCCTTCAGGGACGCCCTTTTCCAGGTTGTCTCCATCACAACGGCAACCGGTTATGTAACCGTCGACTACGAGAAATGGCCGGTGTTCACGCAGGCGCTTCTTTTGATGGCGATGTTCATCGGCGGCATGGCGGGCTCCACGGCGGGCGGGATGAAGCAGGCGCGGGTCCTGCTCATGGTGAAGCACATGTACCGTGAAATCTATCAGCTCATCCATCCCCGTGCGGTGACCTCGATAAAGCTCGACGGCCGTACGATCCAGAAGGAGGTGCTTGGCTCCGTCTGGGGGTTCATTTTCCTGTTTCTCTCCATCTGGGTACTGGCCAGCCTCGCAATGACGGCGCTGGGCGTGGACATGGTGACCGCCTCGTCAACGGCCGTCGCCGCCATGAGCAACGTCGGCCCTGCCCTGGGCCAGGCAGGTCCGGCCGAAAACTTCGCCTCCCTTCCGGTCGCGGCAAAGTGGGTCCTTACGTTCTGCATGCTTGTGGGCAGGCTTGAGGTGTACACGGTCATGATTCTGTTTGTGCCGCGTTACTGGAGAAAGTAAGAAAGAGACAGGGCAAATCGCGTCAAAAACGCGGCTTCTTGACTCTCGCTTGGGTTCTTCACCCGTGCGGATGGCGCAAGCCGGCAACCGGGGCTTTCAGAAGCTGCCGGTTCCCTCGACCGATGGCAAGGCCTTATGGTTTATGCCCGCTTCTTATGAATTCTCATCCGGAGAAGGATAGATTTTTCCGCTCGTCGACGTCGAGACGTGCGCGCCCTTCAGCTCGTCATCGAGCTGCCTGAGGAGGGCATTTTCTTTCTTTACCGAAGAGACAAGATACCGGAGCAGATACCGCGTGAAGAAGACCTCGCTCTTGCCGGGAGCAGCCTCGGCAAGGCCGAGCACCTTGCCCTCCTTCTCCAGGCGCTTGTTTATGTGGGCCGAGAGTCTCTGCAGCTCTTCGGGGCTCAGATGCAGGGCCTCCTTCTTCACGCTTTGCTCTATCATCTGCTGCACGCGGCAGTACTTTTGCGCGTCAAGACCCAGGATTTCCAGTATCGCTCTCTCCAGAGGGTGCGTTCTCTTGGCTTTCTCCTCCTCGACGTACTCGACCATCTTTTCTTCGACCTTCTCCCAGTCCGACATGAGCCTGAGGAAGCCATCGTATTTTTCCGCCGGTTTTTTCATCGTCTTTCTCCCTTCCTTCGTAATGCTCCCCTCATACCCTTCTTCTATCATCGAACGGGGCGTTTTGCAAGCACCGGTTTGAAGGTCGGGGGGAACATACTTTTGTAAGAAACCGAAAGCATCTATAGTCTGAAAAAGGAGGCATCCCCCCGTGGCTTCGATGCGTGGTGAGAGAAGGGGCTTTCTCCGTGCGATGCTTGGGCTTTTCGGCACGGCCTTTCTTCGGTACCGGTTCCCCCTGAACCTGTGGGCGGTGCGGTGGTTCCGGTGGGCGTAAACGCGGCCTCGGCCGCCTTTCTGGGGACGGCGGAGAGCCGGGCGGTGAGAGCGGAGGCGTCCTTTCTCAAGGAAGCGCAATTTGCTATCATTTCATTAGGAACGCAGGAGTCCGAGGCGTTCTTTCCGCCTTATGCGCGTCCCGAGCCCGCATGAAGAGGCCCCTGCCGGGCCGAGGAGTTACTCCCCCGGTGAGCTGAGGGATATGGTCGCCCTCAGGCTGGGCCCCGAGCATGTCCCCCGGACCCTTACGGTGCTTACCGACACGACGGATTTCTTCCGGGTGGAGTACGGCAACGTCCTTGTCCTCGAAGGCACGCCTTATGTCATACGGAACTACGAGCGCGAGGGGCGCTTCACCGTGGACGAGGAGCCGAAGTTCTGGGTGCGCAGGGCCGTTGACCTCACCACCGGCGGAGTCAAGATCATAAAAATGGTCTTTTCCGAGGGGTTTACGGCCCGGGTGGGGGGCATCGCCTTTGAGTGCTTCCGGAGTGCCGCGAAGGAGGGCAGGGTGCTTGAGCTCATGCGGGGCCACCCGCACTTCATGCAGGGAGAGGTTCGCACGGACGGCGCGGGAAACCCCGTGCGGGTCATAGACTTTTTGCGGGGCCGAAAGTTCGCCGACCACGTGGTGGAGTTGGGCTCGGACCACGAAGATTATTTTTTCCGCCACTTCCCGGCCGTCCTGGACGAATATATCGGCCTTCTCTGCGCCATCAACACCCTGCACTACCGCGGCGAGAGGCACGGGGACATCCGCCGGGACCACATCATCCGCCGGAGCGCCACCGGCGCCAACGTCTGGATAGACTTCGACCTGGACTACCTCCACAGGGAAAACAAGTTCGGTTACGACCTCTTCGGGCTGGGCAACATCCTGGGCTTTGTGGCCGGACGGGGGGACGTCACGGTGCAGGAGCTCGTGAAGCAGGGCTCGCCGGTCTTCGGACGGCTCAGGACGGAGGACATGAACATCGTCTTTCACCACCGGGTGATGAACCTGGCAAAGGTCTTTCCCTATATTCCCAGGGCGCTCAATACGGTCCTTTTGCGGTTTTCCGAGGGGGCGGACGTCTTTTACGACACCACGGCGCAGCTTCTGAACGATTTACAGGAGGTCAGGGAATCGCTACAATCTGAGTAGGAATGGACCATGGAGAAGGCGATGATGGACAAGGAGGCCTACGGGCTGGCGGGGCAGGTCCGGCAGGTGCTGGTGGCCGTGGACGGCACGGAAAACGCCCAGCGGGCCGTCCTTTACGTGGCGGACATCCTGGGCGGGATGCCGGGTTTCAGGGTGACCCTGCTTCACGTGGTTCAGGAGCCGCCCCTCGAGTACTTCAGTAATGCCCAGCAGCGCCGGGACTGGCTCGGGGAGAAGGAGGCCGAGGGCCGCAAGGGCCTGGAGCGCTACCGGCGGATACTCTTGCATTCGGGCTTCGAGGAGGACCAGGTAGGGACGACTCTCGTCGTAAAGGCGTGCGATTCCCTGGCCCGGTGCATCTACGAGGAGGTCCGGCGCTTGAACGCGTGCACCGTGGTGGTGGGCCGACGCGGGATATCGAAGAAGGAGGAGTTCCTCTTCGGCAGCACGTCGAACACCATGGTCCACACCGCCCGGAACTGCGCGGTCTGGGTGGTGGAATAGGCAGGAGAAGGCGCGCCAAGGACGGCGCCCGGCCCTTCTCGCGACGAAGGGCTTATATTCCGGGGGCGCCGGGCAGGGAGTGAAGCCTTTCGATAAGGCCCTTGACCGCTTTTATCTCCGTCTGCACGCCCTTGTCCTCGGGGGCCCCCTTCTCGAGGTCCCTGAGGTATTTTTCGAGCGCCTTCGTGACCGCACTGGCTTCGACGTCCGTGAGCTTCAAGTCCATGCTCTGAGCCTCCTTTCTCCGGGTTCATGCATTCGAGCGCTTCTCCTCGAATGGTAGCAAACACACGCACGATGTCAAGAAGGGGCCGGAGGACAGGTCACGGGGGACGTTCACCGTGCTTGCATAATTATCTATAAACAACATATTATGCCTCATAAGGTCATGTTTGCCTTTAACTTCTGATGTTCTTGAGCGAAGGCGTCCGTCCCGAGGACTTCACTCCCCCTGTTGGCGCATGGAGACGCTCTGAGAATATTCTTGAGAATGGACGGGGTCCGCCTCAGGAGAAAGGAAGCTCGGAGGACTCAACTTCCGGATAGGCGTCGGGAAAGGCTGCGCTTTCGTGGATAGCCCTGATGAAATCCAGAACGTTGGCGAAGAAATCGAAGTCGCTCTGGTTTCCGATTTCCTCGATGCGCGCCCCGGCCATGCAATCGCCCTGCTCGACGAGAATGTACTTCACCCGTGCCCTGATGGCGACCTCCTTGTCGATAACATGGCGGGTAAAGAGCCTGAGGTCTATCAGGGTTTCGGTCTCCAGGCTGACGGGGCTTTTGAACTGCAGCCCGCTCTTGCTGAAGTTTATCAGGGTTGCCGGCATGGCCACGCCCTGGTGGGCCAGGTTCAGGCCGATGTACTCCTTGTACACCTCCGGAAGGGGGTAACGCCATTCGCGCCGTGCCTGGAGCTTCGCGTTGTCCCGGACCACGGGGCCCAGCTCGCGGATATCGTGCGTGAGTTGAAGGTACTTTACCCAGTTGACAAGCTCCCGGGTAACGTCCATTGCCTTGTCCATAAGGTCCGTTGCCGCCTCCCTGTCCTGCTCCGCCCTGGCCATCTCCAGGACCGTGGAAATCGCGCAGACGCTGTTGATGACAAGGTCGGAGAGGCAGGCGAGCTGTTTGGCGTTGCGGGAAAAACAGTCCGACTGCGTGGACCCGCAGATGCGCTTGCACCGCTCCTTCATCTTCTCGCTCATGCTTTGTCTCCTTGCGGGCTGCTTCCGCGCCAGTCAGCGGGCGGCCCTGCCTCGGCCCCTCTTTTTTCTTGCACTATACAAGGAGAAACTCCGGCTTTTCAGTGAGGAACCGCACCTCAGAGGAGGGGTCTAAGAGCGACGGCAGGGAGAGCCGGAAGGAGAGGCGGGCTCCCTTGGAAGCCGGCTTCCTCAGCGCAGGACGCCGCTCACCGTGGCGAGAAGGTCCTTTGGCGAGATTGGTTTCTGCAGGACGGGGTATCCGTTGTCGAGGATTTCCTCCGCATGGACGTCCGGCGCGGCATACCCCGTGATGAAGATGACCTTGATGTCGGGCCTCATCCTCCGAATCTCCTCGAAGGCCTGGTCGCCCCGTTTCTTGGGCATGGCGATGTCCAGAATAAGAAGGTCCACGTCGCGCTCATGCTCCTTGAAGGTCCTCAGTGCCTCTTGGCCGTCCGCGGCCGTCAGAGGCCGGTAGCCGTATCTCTCCAGGACCTGGCTGATGAGGTGCCGCACCGAGCGGTCGTCCTCCGCCACGAGCACGGTCTCCTTTCCCTCCGCGGGAAGGGCCGGTGAGTCTGTCCGTGTCGCCCGGCCGCCCAGGGGCAGGTAGACTTCGAAGGTGCTCCCCGCTTCCGGCTTGCTCTCCACGGTCACGTACCCGCCGTGCTTTTTCACGATGCCGTAGACCATGGAGAGACCCAGCCCGGTTCCCTTGCCCACTTCCCTGGTCGTGAAGAAGGGCTCGAATATCTTGACGAGCGTGTCCTTGCTCATCCCCTGGCCGGTGTCGCTTACCGCGAGGCGGATGTACTCGCCCGGCTGGATGCGCGAGGGATGCTTGAAGGTTTCCTTCTCGATGGCCACCCTGTCGGCCCGGATGCCGAGTGTGCCGCCCCGGGGCATGGCGTCCAGGGCGTTGGTGCAGAGGTTTATGAGGACCTGTTCTATCTGTCCCCGGTCGGCTGTTACCACCAGGTCCTGCGCGGACGCCTCGGTCCTCACGTGGACGTTCTCCGGGACGATGCGGGAAAGAAAGCCCCGGACGAGCAAGATAAGCTCGTTGACGTCGACCGGCTCCTTGTGTGTCAACTGGCGCCGGCTGTAGGCCAGCAACCCTTCCGTCAGGCGGGCCGCCCTCAGGGCGGAGGACTGGATGTAATCGGCGTAGACCCTGAGAGGGCTGTCCGCTCCGAGCTCTTCCTGGAGGAACTCGGAAAAGCCCAGGACGGCGGTCATGATGTTGTTGAACTCGTGGGCCACCCCGCCGGTGAGGGTGCCCAGGGCCTCCATCTTCTGGGCGTGCCTGAGCTGGTCCTCCAGCTTCTTTCTCTCCGTGACGTCCCGGAAGATGGACTGGATGAAAACCGCCTCTCCGTCCTTGTAATGGCAGGTGCAGCTGCCCTCGAGGAGCACGGTCCGCCCGTCCTTGCCCAGAAGGGCCGTCTCGACGTGCTCCGCGGCCCCGGTGTCCCTGACGCACTCAAAGAGCTTCGCGCATTCCTCCCGGTGCTCGGCAACCACGAGGTCCCCGATGCCCAGGCCTTTTATGTCCTCGTCCGTGTAGCCCAGGGTCTCTCTCCAGGCGCGGTTTACGTACATGAGGCGCCCGTCGGGGGCGACGATCTGGATGAGGTCCGTGGCGTTTTCGAAGAGGGACCGGTATCTCTGCTCGCTTTCCCGCAGGGCCTGCTGGGCCTTCGTGTGCTCGGTGATTTCCGTCTCCAGGCGGGCGTGGCTCCGGCTCAGGTCGGCGGTGCGCTGCTCCACGAGCTCCTCCAAGTGGCCCTTGTGCCTTCTGAGCTCCTCCTCTGCTTCGCGGCGCACCCGGATGTGCTCGAGGAAGGGGCGCACAAGGAAAAAATAGAGGGTGGGGGAGACGAGCATCACCAGGAGGGTGGCGTCCAGCGCGGCCAGCTCCAGCGGAGAGAGGGGCGGAAGGACGTGCACGAAGAGCATCACCATGGCCTCGGCCACAAAAATCGAAAAGGCGATGAGAAGCAGGAAGGGCAGGGGGGAGCCCATGTGCCGGTGCGTTCCCGTCTCCTCCTGCCCGCCTGGGCTCTTTTCGGCCCTCAGGAAAAGCAGGCCCGAGGAGACGAAGAATCCCAGGACCAGCCCGAAGAGGATGAGGGAGGAGCGGAAGACGAGGGCGTTCATCCTCTCGAGGGACTTCGTGACGTCGTAGTAGATCTCGAACGCCCCCAGGACGGAACCGCCCTCCGTGATGGGCACGTAGGTCTCCATCACGTCGGCCCGCACAATGCGGTCCTCCAACGTGGGGCTGTCCCTCCGCACCATCTTGGAGAAGATATTCCCGCGGGCCACCACATCGCGGAAGTAGTCCCTGGTGTTCGTTTTCCCCGCATCGGCGGGGTTTGTGGAGTAGACGACCTCGCCTTCCGGGGAGAAGACCTTGATCTTCTCGATATGGAAATCCCTCTGAGCCTTGAGGACGAAGGGCTCCAGCTCATGGGGGTCCCTGAGCCGGCCGTCCTCGGTGACCACCATGGATGCCAGGTGCTCGGCGATGCGCACGGACTCTTCCCTGGCGCTGGAAAGCGCTATCTCGCCGAAGGCCGGGAAGACGTAATAAATCGTGGCCAGAGGGAAAACAATGGCCGTGATGGATGCGATAACGAAGATGTATTTAAGCGCCCTGGCGTGTCTCAAGCCTTCCCTTCCGGGGCGGGCCACTTCCGTGCTGGCCGAAAAGTGTGTGAACGTCCTCGGTCATTGGATTATTATAACCCATTTAATGTGTGTTGTATTGCTCTTTCCCGGGCCGTCTTTACATTCTGCCTCGCTCTGTGCGAGAATGAAAAATGTTTTTGTTCTGGGAATTTAGAGAGGGCTGTTGTGCATAAGGAGGGCAGGCTCCCCTCGTGGCTCAGAAGCGGCGAAGCGCAGGGGGAGCCCGCAGGGGAAGGGCGCGGCCTCTCCTCTCTGCACGAGGTGAAGCGCCGTCTCCGGGGGCACGGCCTGTCCACCGTGTGCGAGGAGGCGCGCTGTCCGAACAAGACGGTCTGTTTCTCCAAGCCCACGGCCACCTTCATGATACTGGGCGACGTCTGCACCCGGCGGTGCGGCTTCTGCGCCGTGCGCTCCGGGCCGGTGTCGCCGCCCGACCCCCGGGAGCCCGGACGGGTGGCCGAAGCCGCCCGCCAGATGGGCCTTCGCTACGTGGTCATCACCTCGGTCACCCGGGACGACCTCTCCGACGGAGGCGCAGGGCAGTTTGCCCTGGGCATCCGGGCCGTGCGGGAGGCGCTGCCCGGGGCGAAGGTGGAGGTCCTGACGCCGGATTTCCGGGGGAGCGAGGCCGCCCTGAGGACGGTCCTTGGGGCCGGACCGGATGTCTTTAACCACAACGTGGAGACGGTGCCCCGGCTTTATTCCCGGGTGCGCCCCCAGGCGGACTACGGGCAATCCCTTGCCCTGCTGAGGGCGGCGCGGGACATGTCCCCGAACATCGCAGTCAAGAGCGGCCTGATGCTCGGCCTGGGGGAAACGTTCGACGAGGTCCTGGAGGTTATGGCAGCTTTAAGAGGTGCCGGCTGCGGCCTGCTCACCATCGGGCAGTACCTCCGTCCCTCGCGGAGAAACCTGCCGGTCGCGGAGTACGTGGCTCCCGAGGTCTTCGAGGCCCTCCGGGAGAGGGCCCTTGAGATGGGCTTCAGCTTCGCCGCCTCCTCCCCCCTGGTGAGGAGCTCGATGAACGCGGAAGAAATGTACGGACGGGCAGAATGAAATTCGAGTTCCGGAGAATCCACCGCCTGCCTCCCTATGTCTTCGCCATCGTGAACAACCTCAAGATGGAGGCCCGGCGAAGGGGGGAGGACATCATCGACCTGGGGATGGGAAACCCCGACCTTCCCGCCCCCCAGCACGTTATCGACAAGCTCTGCGAGGCCGCCAACAACCCCAAGAACCACCGCTATTCGGCCAGCCGCGGCATCACGCAACTGAGGATGGCCATCTGCGAATGGTACCAGCGGCGCTACGCGGTGGAGCTGGACCCGGAGCGGGAGGCCGTGGTGAGCATAGGCTCCAAGGAGGGGCTTTCGCACCTGACGCTGGCCGCCGTTCAGCCCGGCGACGTCGTCATGACCCCGGCGCCCGCCTATCCCATCCATCCCTACGGGGTCATCATCTCCGGGGGCGAGGTCATCAGCGTGCCCATCGGGCCGGGCATCGACTTCTTCGAGCAGATGGACCGGGCCTACAAGAACTCCTGGCCCCGGCCCAAGATACTCATCGTCAACTTTCCGCACAACCCCACCACGGAGGTGGTGAAGGTGGACTTTTTCGAGAAGGTGGTGGACTTCGCCAAGGAGAACGAGGTCATGGTCATCCACGACCTTGCCTACGCCGACCTGTGCTACGACGGGTACAAGGCGCCGAGCTTCCTCCAGGCCAAGGGGGCCAAGGACGTGGGCGTGGAGTTCTTCTCCCTCACCAAGAGTTACTCCATGGCGGGTTGGCGGGTGGGCTTCTGCTGCGGCAATCCCGACATCGTGGGAGCCCTTATCAAGATAAAGAGCTACCTGGATTACGGGATGTTCCAGCCCATCCAGATAGCGAGCATCGTCGCCCTGCGCGGACCGCAGGACTGTGTTTCCGCCAACGCCGCCGTTTACCGCTCCCGGCGCAACGCCCTGGTCAACGGCCTGAACAGGGCGGGATGGCAGGTGGCCAAGCCCCAGGCCACCATGTTCGTCTGGGCGCACATTCCCGAGCCCTTCCGGAAAATGGGCTCGCTGGAGTTCAGCAAGTTCCTCCTCAGGGAAGGAAAGGTAGCCGTCTCTCCCGGCATAGGCTTCGGGGAGGGCGGGGACCAGTACGTCCGCTTCGCCCTGGTGGAAAACGAGCACCGCATCAAGCAGGCCGTCCGCGGCGTCAGGAAGGCCCTGAACAAGGGGCCGTAGTAAAGGCTCAGAGATTGCGGGGCTTGGCCAGGAATTCCAGGACCCTCAGGTCGAAGAACCTCTTGGAGGCGGCCGATTTGAGGACGGCCACGGTGTCGGCCCCCCGGGCCGTGCCGGCCACCGCCAGGGTCTCGCTTCCTTCGGGGATGAGGCCGCTGTCGGTCGCCATCATGACAATCTCGCAGCAGACCTTGGTGCCCTCGCCAAAGCGCCTCAGGGCCTGGGCCAGTATCTGGGAGACATGCGAGCCCGAGAACTTCGTGGAAAAGGCGGTGTCCAGGGAATGGGTGGGCATGGAGCCCGTGTAGACGGTGGCCCCGCTGTCCAGGATTTTCTTGCGGGTCTCGGCGGCCATCTCCAGGGAGTTGGGCTCCTTGAAACCCGCCGAGTGGGTGACCACTATGAGGTTGGCCCCGCCGCCCTTCAGGCCCTCTGCAAACATGAGCCCCGTGTCTCCCGTCGTGGAGGCCAGGACCACGTTCTTGAAACCGTCCTCCTGGACCACGCGACGCACCACATCGAGGCACGCCTGGGTATTGACCTTCCCGGGCTTCTCGAAGTATAGGACCTTCCGTTCTATCACCAAGGAGATTATACCCATGATGATGCGGGGTGTAAAGAAATTTCAGGGAGAGACTTCTCCGACCGTCACGCCAGGCAGCCGCCGCGCCAGCCAGAAGGCGCGGTTCCAGTAAGGTTCGTCAAGCCTCGACAGCATGACCCCGCTGCTCGTGGAGGCGTGGATGAAGGCGCCGTCCCCGAGGTAAATGCCCACGTGCCGCACCTTGTGCCTTGTCCTGAAGAAGACCAGGTCCCCGGCCGCGAGCTGGGCCCTCTGGACGGGCTGCCCGTAGCGGAGCAATTCCCTGGTTGTCCGCGGCGCGGAGAGGCCGAAGACCTTTCTCAAGGTGATGTAGATGAACCCGGAGCAGTCCACTCCCGCCTTGCTGAGCCCGCCGTACCTGTACGGCACGCCCTTCCATTCCCTGTACTGCTCAAGCAGCGCCTCCACGGTGTGTGCATCACGGGGCGAGCCGTCTCTGACCAGGGCGGCGGGCGCGGGTGTCCCCTCCCGGAGAGGGAGGTCATGCCGGGTGCCGGTCCCGCCGCAGCCGGCAAGAAGAAAAAGGGCCAGGGCCGGTATGAGCAAGGCACGCCAGTGCATGATTCCTTTTCAAGATGCAATTTCCATACTCGGGGGAGTGGGGGCCGGGTGGGGCACGGAAGCCCGCACGCCCGATGGATTTTCCGCCTCCGGGCTTCGTGCCCTGGGGCGGGCGTCCTTGCCGCAAATCGTCCAGAATGACGGTTTGCGGCAGGGGCGTGGGGCTACGTGGTGAGTCTCGTATAGATGTCGGTCATCTTGCCGGGGAGCTTGCGGACGTCGTCTATGTAGGTGTAGTTGACCTCGCCGTACATGTGGGGGAGGTATTCGTGGGCCTCCCTGTCGATGGTGATGCAGAAGGAATGTATGCCCTGCTGCTTGGCTTCGATGAGGGAGCGCCGGGTGTCCTCGATGCCGTAGGCCCCCTTGTAGGCGTCGTAGTCCTCGGGCTTGCCGTCGCTCAGGGTGATGAGGAGTTTGGTGCGAGCCTCCACGGCACGGAGAATTCTGGTGGCATGCCGCAGGGCCGGGCCCATGCGCGTGTAGTCCTTGGGCTCGATGCCGGCTATGCGCCGCTTGACCTCCTCGCCGTAAGACTCCCCGAAGCTCTTCACCCTGTAGAAGTCCGCCCTGTTGCGGGTAATGCCGGAAAACCCGTAGATGGCGTAGCGGTCTCCCAGGGACTCGAGGGCCTCGCTCATCAGGACCAGGGCCTCTTTCTCGGACTCGTTTATCCATCCCTTGGTCGAGCCGCTCATGTCCAGGAGGAACAGGACGGCGATGTTGCGCTCCTCGCGCACGAGCTTGGTAAAGACGTTTTCCGAGGGCGAAAGCCCCGCCCTGGCATCGGCCAGGGCCTCCACGGCCGCGTCTATGTCTATGCCCTCCCCGTCCTTCTGACGCTTGAGGATGCGGGTCTCCGCCCTGAGCATCTCGAACCTGTTCCTGAGCACCGTTATGTACCCGCCGTACTTTCTCAGGGTCTTCTCGACGAAGGGCTCCCGCACGGGATGGACGTCGTGCTCGTAGAGGGTGCACCAGCCCTTCCGGTACGCGCCCCGCCTATAGTCCCACTCGTCATAGGGGATGCCGCCCCGGGCCGGGCGGGCGACCTCGGGCGCCTCGGCCTCCTCCTCCACCAGGGAGCGCAAGTCCATGACACTCTCGCCGCCCCCAAGCTCCGAGCCGTCCACCAGCACCGCGCCCGGGATGCCGCCGTTGTGCCTCAGAAGCTCCTCCATTTCGGGGTCGAGCTCAAAGAGGGCTCCCTTCAAAAGAAGGTACTTCCTGCCCGGCTCGGGCCTCTTCTCCTGTGCTTTCTTCTCCCGGGCCCTTCGCTTCATCTGCATGACGAAGTCCGGCATCTCCAGGACCTTCTCGATGAAGGCCGTGAGGCGTTCCCGGGACTCTTTCTGCCTGGCCTTCAGGCAAAGGGCCACCCTGCCGGGCTTGATGGCGACGGGAAAGGAAGCCCCCGCCAGGGGAGAGTAGGGGCCGGGGAGGGCCATGGCCCTCTCGTACAGGGCCTCAAGCGCCTCCAGGTCCCGCGCGGGGCTCTGCCGGTAGCAAAGCAGGGTTGGCTCGGCGAGGCGCCCGGCAAGATACTGGCGGCGGAGCTTGCGGACGAAGGCGCTTCGGGCGGTCCGCCCGTCTTGCTCCGGGAGCGCGACAAGGACCTTCTCCTTTACTTCGCGTGCGGCCCGGAGAAGGCCCGGAAGGTTTTCTCCGAGGAAGCTCTCCACCCTCAAGGCCTCCAGGATGTTGAAGACGTCGATGGCGAGCTCCCTTTCCTCGAACTGTCCGAAGTACTCCTCGATGTCCTTGCTCTCCCCGTTTCTGCGGACGGGGGCGAAGGTCTCCAACTCTATCTGGGCCCAGGCATGGGTGGCCATGAGCTTGTAGGCGAGAAAGTTCTTGTCGCGCCGGGTGAAAAGGGCCATCTTCCGTGGAAGGAAAATCCCGGCGGTGTCCGTGTAACAGGTATCCTCCGTAGGCTTTACCGCGAAGTCCCGCCCGGATATGCCGCGGATGTAGGTCTCCAGGGTGGCCGAGACATCGTCGAACTCCAGCCCCCGGGGGGCGCTCCACGCTCGGAGAGAGGCCTCGTCGTTGGCCGAGAGGAAGCGGACGGCCGGCTCCAGGCCCTTGGCGTCCAGAAGGTCGAAGGCCTCAAGTATCCAGCGCCTGAGCTCCTGGTCCGAGAGAACCCCAGCCGCTCCCTTGAGGAGGCGGACCACTTTCGGGACGATGTTTCCGCTTATGTTGGAGAGGAAGACACAGAGGGCCAGGGCCTTCGGGCGCGACTCCCTGCCCAGGGAGTCCAGCTCCGCCAGGATGGAGGCGACCTCGGCGCTCTCGAAGAAGAAGAGGGCGAGGTTGCGGCTGAGCTCCGCCCGGAGCTCCCTCTCGTGCTGCCGGGGCGATGCGCTCATAGGACGGACTGGAGGATCTCCCGCAGGGCGGCAAGCATCTCGTGCTCGTCCGTAAGGGGCTCGGCCACGGCCGCCCCTATGGCCTGGGCGGGGTCGATGCCGGAGCGGATGAGCTTGGCCGCGTGCACCAGAAGACGGGTGCTCGCCCCTTCCAGGAGGCCCCGGTCCTTGAGGTTTCTGGTCTTCTCCGCGAAGAGCACCAGGGTGCGAGCGGTCTCCTCGTCCGTGCCCGACTCGTGCATGACGATTTCGGTCTCCAGCTCCCGGGGCGGATAGGTGAACTCCAGGGCCAGGAACCGCTGCCGGGTGGACTGCTTGAGGTCCTTCAGGACGCTCTGGTATCCCGGGTTATAGGAGATGGCCAGGACGAAGTCCGGCGGGGCCTTGAGGAGCTCGCCGCGTTTCTCCACGGGAAGGAGCCGCCGGTCGTCCGCCAGGGGGTGAATGACCACGGTGGTGTCCTTCCGGGCCTCCACGACCTCGTCCAGGTAGCAGAACCCGCCGGCCCTCACGGCGGCGGTGAGCGGCCCGTCCACCCAGACGGTCTGCCCTCCCTTCATCAGGTAGCGGCCCACGAGGTCGGAGGCGGTGAGGTCGTCGTGGCAGGCTACCGTGACCAGGGGCCTCCGGTATTTCCAGGCCACATGCATCATGAACCTGGTCTTTCCACAGCCCGTGGGGCCCTTCAGGAGCACCGGAATCCTGTTGCGGTAGGCCGCGTCGAACAGCTCGAGTTCTTTTTCCATGGGGAGGTAGAAGGGCTCCTCGCTGATGTAATGTCTCGAAATGTCAATGGTTTCAGTGGTCATATATTTATTATAGCGAAGACCAGCCCTGCCGGCGACCGCCGATGTCTCCCGCCCCCCGGCTCGGGTTAACTTGCCCACAATGTGCCTCTTTGCTACACTTCATCTATGTTCAAGCGCCTCCTTGCAAAGCTCCCGGTCGAGCGCATGGCTGTGGTTCCTCTGAGCGGCCCCATCTTCAGCCGGACCATCGAGCAGTACGCGGGCCTTTTCCAGGGGCTGGAGCGCTCGGGGAACATAAAGGGCGTGATGCTGGAGATAGAAAGCCCCGGGGGCTCCGCCGTGGCCAGCGAGTACCTCTACGACCGGCTGAAAAGGCTCAACGAGAAGAAACCCCTGTACTGCTACGCCCTCATGGCCGCCTCCGGCGGCTACATGGCGGCCGCCGCCGCCCGGAAGATATACGCTCCTTCCACGGGACTCGTGGGCAGCATCGGGGTGCTTTCCATAAAGCCCGTGGTGCGGGGACTCATGGAAAGGGCGGGCATCTCCCTGGAGGTCATGAAGAAGGGCGCCATGAAGGACATGACCCTCTTTCACCGGGAGTCCACCGAGGAGGAGCGGCGGGTTCTGGAGTCCCTGCAGGAGGACATCTACGAGCGCTTCATCGAGATGGTCTCCACGGCCCGGGGCATGCCCCCGGAGAAGGTCAGGGAGCTTGCAACCGGGGAGCTTTTCAGCGGCCGGAGGGCCGGGACCCTGGGGCTCATCGACGGGGTCCGGGACTACCAGGACGCCCTGGAGGAGCTTTCCCGGGAAACGGGCGTTTCTCCCCTTAAAACCATGACGCTCAGGCCCCGGAAACGCTTGCTCAAGAGGGTCATGACTGAGGCCGCCGGCGCCCTGGCCGACGAGCTCTGGTGGCGGGGCCTGTAACGGCCGTTTTTCCGCAGATATTGACGGCTGCGGGAGAAATGCGCTAACATATTAGCGCTCTCTTTTTGGGAGTGCTAAGTACGGGATATAATTTGTTTTCCTGGAGGCTGGACATGCCCATATACGAGTACCGCTGTCTCGACTGCCAGGAGCGGCACGAGGCCTGGCAGAAGTTCAGCGACCCCCGGCTTGAGACCTGTCCCCATTGCGGAGGGCGGCTGACCAAGCTCATCTCCAGCACATCCTTCGTGCTCAAGGGCGGGGGCTGGTACGCCGACGGCTACGCCTCGGCGGACAAGAATAACGGAGGCAACGGGGAGAAAAAGACCTCGGCCGAGCCGGCCGAGCCCAAGGCCGGCGAGAAGAAGGCCTCGACCGAGTCGACCGGGTCCAAGGCCGAGGAGAGCAAACCTTCCCAGGCCGCGAAAGAAACCACCTCCGCGGCCTAAGTGGTCCATCCCCAGGTCAACCTCCCTTATGACCGGCGGGTCGAGCACGAGGCGTTCATCCGCAGGCACCGGCTCAACCTGGAGCTCTTGCTGAGCGGGAAAGACCTCGATGAAGTCTCCCCCGATGAAGTAGCCGCGTTCCTCGAGGGCCTCGGGTACGGGCCCACCGTGACCATCCACGCCCCCTTCATGGACCTTTCGCCCGGAGCGGTGGACCCCCGCGTACGGGAGGTGACCATGCTCCGGTACGCCCAGGTTTTCGCCCTTGCCGAGCGCATCCATCCCCGTGCGGTCGTCATGCATTCCGGATACGAGAGATGGAAGTACGGCCACGACGTGGACCTCTGGCTGAGGGGCTCCATGAGGACCTGGCCCGAGGTCATCGAGCGCGCCAGGCGAGCCGGGACCAGGGTGGCCATCGAGAACATTTTCGAAGACGAGCCCTCCTCGCTGGCCCGCCTGCTGGGCGAGCTGGGATGCGAGGACGTGCTTGGCGTGTGCTTCGATACGGGCCATTTCAACCTCTTCTCCCGCCTCCCCCTTGCCCGATGGCTCGACGCCCTGGGCCCCCGCATCATCGAGCTTCACCTGCACGACAACCGCGGGGACACGGACCAGCACCTGGTGCCGGGGGAGGGCACTTTCGATTTTCCGGAGCTTTTCCGCGCCCTCAGGGGCAAAGAGGTCATCCATACGCTCGAGGTCCATACCGCAGAGGACGTGCTTTTGGGCATCGAGCGGCTGAACGCCCTGCTTCAGAGCGTATCCACCTGATTCTTGAGCATGAACCCCCGCAGGACGGGCCTCGCCTCGCCCTTGTACTGCACCATGACCTTGTGCGTCTCGCCGATGGTTCCCGGGAGAATGAGCCTTTTTATCCGGGCCACCTGGAACTCGTAATCCTCGGCGTGCTCATGGAGCGCCCCTATGAGCTTGTCAATGCCCAGGGAGACGAGATAGGCGCCCTGGCGGCAGTAGCCCAGGGTGCCGAGGCCCTCCTCGGCGGCCCATGCCTTGAGGGCCGAGAAATTGACGTGTGCGGTCATATCCTGTTCCCCCACATTCCGGTACGGGTCTTCCGAGAGGCGATGGCGGCGATAGCACAGAAGAGTCCCCCGGGAGCGCTCTTCGCTGTAATAGTCCTGGGCCGTGTGGCCGTAATCGATGGACATGAGGAACCCTTCCCGGAGCACCCGGGCCACGCCCCTTAGCCAGGCCCTCATGTCCAGGTTCACTTCCGTCCGGTAGCCCCGGGGGAGCGAGATGGAGAACCGCTCGAAGTACCCGGCTATCGCCTCGGTGCTTGGAGGGCCCAGGGTCTCCCTGAAAGCGCCGTCCGGGGCGGCGTCGACGTAGACCTCGCTGAGCCCGTCTCTCATTTCCACAAGGTGGACGGGAAAGGCGTCCAGGAGCTCGTTGGAAAGGACGCAGCCCCTCACGCTGTCCATCTCCTCCAGAGAGGAGACCCAGCGCACCGTGCCCTCATGGTCCTTGAGGAGGTGCTCCTGTCCCTCCGCAAGCCAGGGGTTGCGCTCCACGATGACGTAGGAGAGGGCGCGATAAAAGGAGCTCCCTCTGAGGGAATCGAGCATATCCTTGGCCAGAAAGGCCTCGCCCGCTCCCATCTCCACGACCGTAAACAGGGCGGGCGAGCCCAGGCAGCTCCACATCTCCTCCATCTGGATTCCCATCATCCGGCCGAAGGCGGGATGCAGATGGGCGCTGGTGTAAAAGTCCCCCTCCCTGCCCATTTTCGTCTCCCGGCGGGCGTAATAGCCGAGCCCGGGCTCATACAGGGCCATCTCCATGAACGTTCTGAAGGTAAGGGGCCCCTCGCTTTCCATCCTCCGGCGTATCTTCCGGACAAGGGCATCCATGGGTACATTATACAGCCGGTTGTGGCACGCTCAGGAGGGGTGTCAGCCCGGGAAGGTCACTTCTATGAAGAAAGGGCTGTCTTCGAAGAGGAAAGGTATGCAGAGCGTCTTCGTCCCGGAGGGACTGTGGATGTGCTGCCGGTCCCCCAGCGTCACCATGGGGAGGGAAGACTCGTACTGAAGGCCCTGGGCGGCCAGGATGGTGCGCGTGGCCGAGCATATCATGCCGGCTATCTCTCCCACGAGGTCGCCGATGCTCGAGAAGGTGACCTCCCCTTCGTCGGGCAGAACCGCGCGATGCAGCCGATAGATGGCGTCCTTGCTGAAACAGACGGACACGGACGCCGCAAGGGCGCCGGTCATGCCCAGTGTTGCCGCCGCGTACGTGCTCGGGCCGTCCTCCCGGGCCTTTACCGGCGGTTTCGCGTCGGGCGCGGTGCCCGTCATGCTTTCGATGACGTGCCGGGAGGCGTCTACAAGGGCGTTGACGAAAGTCTTTTCCATGTCCACCTTACAAAAGGTCGCCTGATGGTAGCACTATTGCGCGAGCCTTTGCAAGGACAAATTCCGCCCGGTGCGAGCCCTTTACTTTTCGCCGCCCCGGAGTTGATAATCCTATGTCGGAGAACGGCGAAAGGAGGAACGTTTCATGCGAAGGCTCACACGATACTTTCTCGAGGGTCTGCTCTTTCTGGTTCCCGTTGTGGCCACCGTCTATATCATATACGTTGTGTTCGTGCGCCTGGACGGGCTTTTCCAGTTCGAGATACCCGGGGTGGGCATCCTGGTGACGATTCTGGCCATCACGCTCATCGGGTTCATCGCGTCGAACTTCGTGACGCGCACCGTCCTTTCCTGGGTGGACCAGCTCATGAGAAAGCTCCCCCTGGTGAAGCTGATATACACGTCGCTCAAGGACCTCATCGAGGCCTTCGTGGGTGACAAAAGGCGTTTCAACCGGCCCGTGGCCGTTACCCTGGCGCCGGGAAGCAGCATGCAGGTCCTGGGCTTTGTCACCGCCGAGAGCCTGGACGCCCTGGGCATGAAGGAGTGCGTGGCCGTCTACCTGCCCCAGTCCTATAACTTCGCCGGCAACCTCATCGTGGTCCCCCGCGAGCAGGTACGGCCCGTGGCCGCCGACAGCGGCGACGTCATGGCCTTCATCGTCTCCGGAGGGGTCTCCTTCCGGAAGGACGAAAAGGAGACGCCAAAGGAGCTATGAGGCGGTCCTCTTCCGCTTGTGGCAGTAGAGGCAGTCGTCCTTCGGGGGATGCTCCGCCGAGAGGGCCTCTTCCATGCCCGGCCCGTGGCATACCGCGCACGCTGCGTTCTCCGAGAGGCCGGCGTGCAGGGCGTCGTCCGGTATGCGGGGGGAGCGGTCCCCGCTTATGAGATAGAGTCCTCCGAGGACCAGGAGGACGAAGGCCACGAATATGAGCGTGTTCTTCAAGCCCCGTATCCTTTCCTCAAAAGAATGTGTGCCAGTTTAGCACGCCGGACCGCTTTTCTTCATCTCTCCTTCCAGCCGTGCTCTCCGAGCAGGGGGACGAAAACACAGGGGACCGAACGGTCCTCCTCGATAAGCCTGCCGTGCCGCTTCCGGTACTTTACCAAGTCCTGGGAGTGTTTTTGTCCCACGGGGGCTACGGCGGCGCCATCCTCCCCGAGCTGCTCCGCGAGCGGACCCGGCAGGCACGGGCAGGCCGCCGTGACGAGGATGCGGTCGAAGGGGGCGGCCTCCGGCCAGCCCAGGGTTCCGTCGCCCACGCGGAAATGGACGTTCCGGTAGCCCAGGGAGTTCAGGGTCCGCTCGGCGCTCCGCATCAGGAGGTCCACCCTCTCGATGGTGTAGACGTTCCGGGAGAGCTCGGCCAGGACGGCCGTCTGGTATCCCGAGCCCGTGCCCACCTCCAGGACCAGTTCCCGGCCCGTGAGCTCCAGAAGCTCGGTCATGGCCGCGACTATGTACGGCTGGGATATCGTCTGCCCCTCGCCGATGGAAAGGGCCATGTCCTCATAGGCGAGATGCTGGTGGCGCGGCTCGTGCACGAAAAGGTGCCGCGGCACCCAGCGCATGGCCTCCAGGACCCGGGCGTCCCTGATGCCCCGGGCCGCGAGCTGGCTCATTACCATGCGCTCCCTTTGTCCCGGGTAATCCATGGCTCCCAGCTCCTTCTGAGAAAGTCCATTGCCTTGTAGTTGGTGAGGTCCAGATGAAGCGGGGTGACGGAGACGTACCCGCCCAGGACTGCCTGGATGTCGGTATCCTCGCCGTGCTCCCAGTACGGAACCCCGCCGCCAATCCAGTAGTAGACCTCGCCCCAGGGGGAGACGGTCTCGTGGATGGCCCCCTCGTAAATGCGCTTGCCGTGCCGCGTCAGGCGGAACCCGGCGACCTCCTCCAGGGGGATGTTCGGGACGTTGACGTTCAGGAGGGTGTCGAAGGGCAGGGCGTGCTCAAGCACATGGTGGATAAGGGAGGCGGCCACCCTGGCGGCCGTGGCGAAATGGGCCTTCTCACCGTTGCCCACGTTCAGCGAGACGGCCAGGGAGGGGATGTTCATCACCGTCGCCTCCATGGCGGCCGAGACGGTGCCCGAGTAGGTTATGTCGTCGCCCAGGTTGGGGCCGTTGTTTATGCCGGAAACGACGACGTCGGGCCTGGCGGGCAGAATCTTTTCCACCCCCACGGCCACGCAGTCCGTGGGGGTGCCGCTGACGCTGAAGGAGCGCTCCCCGGTCTTTTGCACCCGGAGGGGTTTGTGCAGGGTGAGGGAGCGGCCGGAGGCCGAGCGCTCCCTGTCCGGGGCCACGATATAGACCTCGGCCATGGGCGAGAGCTCGCGAAAAAGGGCCTTCAGGCCCTCGGCTGCGATGCCGTCGTCGTTCGTGATAAGAATCACTGGCATAATACATTCTAGCAAATTATAATTTGACCATGAAAATAAAGGAAAAAAGAGACTTGCCCCTTTGGGGTGATTTGTGCAATATATATGCGTCCATGCATGAAGACGAATTCACCTACAAGAAAGCGGGCGTGGACATCGGCGAAGGCGACCGTTTCGTTGCGCGCATAGCCCCTCTGGTCAAGAAGACCTTCAGGCCGGAAGTGCTCACCGGCATCGGCTCCTTCGGGGCCCTCTTCAACCTGGACATCTCCCGCTACCGGCAGCCGGTGCTGGTCAGCGGCACCGACGGCGTGGGCACGAAGCTCAAGGTGGCCTTCCTGGCCGCACGGCACGACACGGTAGGCATAGACCTGGTGGCCATGTGCGTCAACGACATCCTGACCAGCGGGGCGGAGCCCCTCTTTTTCCTCGACTACTTCGCCACGGGGAAACTCCGGGCCGACCAGGGGGCCCAGGTCATCGAGGGCATCGTCCGGGGCTGCCAGGAGGCGGGCTGCGCCCTGGTGGGCGGCGAGACGGCGGAGATGCCCGGCTTCTACGCCGAGGGGGAGTACGACCTGTCCGGCTTTGCCGTGGGCGCGGTGGAAAGGGACGGGATTGTGGACGGCTCCTCCATCGAGCCCGGCGATGTCCTGGTGGGCCTGCTGTCCAGCGGACTTCACAGCAACGGCTATTCCCTGGTCCGGAAAGTCTTCTTCGAGAAGATGAAGATGACGCCCGATACCTACGTGCCGGAGCTGGGCGGAGCGCTGGGCGAGGAGCTGCTGAGGCCCACACGCATCTATGTGAAAGGCATACGGGCGCTTCTGGCCTCCGTCCCGGTGAAGGGGATGGCCCACGTCACGGGAGGCGGCATACCGGGAAACCTGCCGCGCATCCTGCCCGAGGGCGTGCGGGCGCGAGTGAACCTGCGGGCCTGGCAGGAGCCCCCGGTCTTTGGACTGGTACGGGACATGGGCAAGGTGCCCGAGGAAGACATGCGGCGCACCTTCAACCTCGGAATTGGCTTTATAATCGCGGTCAAGGGAGAGTTTCTTCAGAAAGCTCTTGAATGTTTGGAGGAAAATGGGTATTATTCCTGTGTCCTGGGAACCACTGAGAAAGGAGAGCGCGGGGTGAGATATGTACAGGATTAGGCTGTTTCTGAAGAGATTGCTTCTCCCTGTGACCATCATGCTCATCCCCCACTCAAGCAGAAAGTCCCTGCGGTTGAACGTTCCCCTCATGGGTCTGCTCGGAGCCGCTGTTCTGAGCGTATTCGGAGCGGTGTACGTTTACAGCCTTGCGCTGGACGCCTTCGCGTATCGCCCCACCAAGGAGAAGCTTGACTACTATCAGAACGAGTTCGCCGAGATAGAGTCGACCATATCCTCATTGAAGCTCGCCGAGAAGCAGTTCCGGAAGCTCTTTTCCCTCGGCAGCAAGGATGCGGTCCTGGAGAACATGAGCAGCACGGACATGGGCGCCCTGGACGCCGACATTCTCAAGAAGCAGATAGAGAAGACCATGGACTCCGTGGCAGAGATCCGCGATTACCTGAGCGAGCAGCGCGACCTCTACATGGCCACGCCCATGGGATGGCCGGTGAAGGGGTGGATTTCGTCGGGCTACGGCTACAGAATTCATCCCATCACGGGCAGGAGGGACTTCCACACGGGGATGGACATCTCGGCCCGTCCGGGCGACCCCGTCGATGCCACCGCGGACGGCATCGTCATCTTCGCCGGCCGAAGCGGGGCAAACGGCAACCTCGTGGCCATCGGCCATGGCTTCGGCTATACCACCTATTACGCCCACAACAAGAAGATAGCGGTCAAGGTGGGCGATGTGGTGAAAAGAGGCGACGTCATAGCCTACGTGGGCTCTACGGGCAGGGCTACCGGACCGCACGTCCACTACGAGATATGGAAGGACGGCAAGAACGTCAACCCGAAAAAATACCTCAAAGGGGGAACCTCGTAAATGTTCCAGAAGAACGAAAAACTGGAAACCTTCGTCGGCAAAAATACGCACATAAGGGGCGATCTCTCCACCAAGGGGACGCTCAGGATAGACGGGCAGGTCACGGGAAACGTCGCCGCCGATTGGGTCATCCTCGGGGATAAGGCCGTTCTGAAGGGCGACATTCAGGCAAGCGGCGTTGTGGTGGGCGGCACCGTGGAGGGCAACCTTTCGGCCAAAGAGGTGGTGGAGATAAAGAGAAAGGGCCAGGTCACGGGCGACGTGGTCACCAGCAAGCTGCTGGTCATAGAAGGCGGCGTGCTCGACGGCAAGGTGGCCATGCAGCGGGAGGCCTCCAACCTCATCGAGCTTGACCAGGAGAAGTTCAAGGAAGTCCAGGCGACGCAGTAGAGGCTATCTCAAGGGATAGGGATAGAAGGGGCCCCCGGGGTAAGGCGGTCCGTAGAAGGGGCCGTAAAACGGAGAAGGCCAGTAGTACCAGTCCGGCCAGTAATAATACCCTGTATACGGATACGTGTACTCCTCGGTCTTCCAGAGCTTGAGCTCCTTCACCTGAAGCACCGGCAGAGTGAAGGTTCTTCCGCCCTGCATTTCCTCCTGTTTGCCCACCAGGTCGCCGGCCACGGTTACCAGGCGCTCCCTTTTATAGATGAGGGGGTCCAGGGTCTTGTTCACCCGGGCGAGAAAGCGCCCGTGGGAGACGTCGGTGTTCTCCGGCGCTCCATATCTGTCCAGGGGGTTCTGGACGATTTCGAGGGTGGTCCCCTCGGCGGAGGGGCGGGCATCGGCGATGAAGCCGCCCCAGATGAAGAGGGAGCCCTTGTATTCATCAACGTTTTCCTTCACCGTCTGGAAGGGGACGCTCAGGGCTTCTTCACGCAGGTTCTTCGAGATGGCGTGGGCGCATCCGGCCAGAAGGAGCGCAACGATGGCGATGGCGAGGAGGCGTCCCATAGTTGAGATATAGCACCTTCCCGGGGGAATGGCAAGAGAAATATTGGCGCGCGGGCAGAGGGCCCTTTGTTGATTTTGCGGCCAAATATGTAGTAATTTCAAGGAAGTGGAGAATACCAACGAGCACTTCATGACGCTTGCCCTCAGGGAGGCCGGGCGTGCGGAAGCCGCTGGGGAGGTGCCTGTGGGGGCGGTGCTGGTCCGGGAAGGAAGGGTGCTTGCCAGGGCCCACAACCGGAGGGAGCGCACGGGAGACCCCACCGCCCATGCGGAGGTTCTGGCCCTGAGGAGGGGAGCGAAGAAGGGGGCGGCAGGGGGCTGGCGCCTTGAGGACGCCACCCTCTACGTCACCAAGGAGCCCTGCCCCATGTGCGCGGGGGCCATGGTGAACGCCCGGCTGGGGAGGCTGGTCTACGGCTGTGGCGACCCCAAAGGGGGAGCCCAGAGCCTTTTCGGCCTGCTCGAGGACAGGAGGCTCAATCACCGGGTGGAGGTGACGGCCGGGGTCCTCGAGGAGGAATGCGCCGCGTTGCTGAAGGATTTTTTTCGTGCGAGGAGAGGTGGCCGAGTGGTTGAAGGCGGCGGTCTCGAAAACCGCTGTGGGGGCAACTCCACCGAGGGTTCGAATCCCTCCCTCTCCGCCAGTTCTTCACTTAAGGGAAGGCGGTGAAAGGGACCATTATTTAAGGATTATTTTAAGCATCCCGACGTGGAAGTCAAGAGAAAAGTCGTACAGCAGTCGTACAGCAGGCTTCCTGACTGATATGCGCGAATGAAACTTAAACGCGAGCCACGATATCGGTGTTCCAGAATGAATCACTGTATTTATTGTGCTTCAGTAGAGGAGCCTTTAAGTGATGAACACATCGTGCCTTATGGTCTGAATGGCAGCGCAGTACACGTGAGAGCCAGTTGCCAGAAGCACGCTGCGATCACTTCTGCTTTCGAGGGTAGGGTCCTTGGAAATATGTTTAAGGTTCCACGAGCTGCACTTGGGTTACCATCGAGGAAAAAGACCCATCCAAAAAGCTGTTCTATAACAATTACCCGTAACGGGCGAGAGGAAAGAAGAGAAGTTTCCCTAGATGACTACCCTACTTTTTTGCATTTGCCCATCTTTCCCCTCCCGGGTAAAATGAGTGGTCATGCCGATAAAGGAGAACTCGAAATAAAGCGAGGTTCGAGGCGAGTTATAATCCCAGTCGGGGGGCAGACTTTCGAATCATTTTCAAGCTCTTTTGGTTTCGCGAAAATAGAACTTGAATCGTTTCTTATGCATACGAATGATTTTGGTCGTATGCTTGCGAAAATTGCATGGGCTTTTATTTATCCCTGGTATGCTAGAGGAGAATTTAGACTTAAATTTGAATATGCTCTACCAATCATTGAAGGCAGACACATTGAGCATATTGATCGTTTCATCGGTACAGCCGAAGAGCAGATAATTCGCGCCAAAGCACTCCATGTGGTATATCCTTTTGTTATGGACAACGAGGTTGTCGTCAGAATAAAATTGTTTGCTCTTTTTGACGTTCCTGAATATCTGGTTTTTGTTGGTCAATTATCCGAAAGTAGCAAAGGATTTCGCTTTGAAGAAGATAAAGGTTATTTTCTTTGAAGAAGATATAGGTTATTCTCTCGGGTGATTACTTTTTTCTTGACGAACTTCAGGACTGATTACTTTTCCCCGCCCCCTCCGATTAACCGCCTCTCTATGCTGCTCAATGGCCGCATGGATATAACGCGCCCTCTTGCACGCCGAGGGCGGAAGCTCCGGCGTCTCTCACCCTTCGACAAGGGCCTTGAATTCTCGAGCATTCTCGAACATGAAGACGTTATTGAACATGACGTAGCCCCCGGTCGGGCTGGCGAGGTTTCTCAGCCTTT
>JARRLN010000027.1 GCA_037386965.1 Nitrospirota bacterium | reverse complement strand
AGCCGGAAGCAATTTTGAGACAGGTTCTAACCCCCTACCCGGACCACCGTCTTGAGGTTTCCCCGGGGGTTGAAGTCCCCCACCACCTCCAGCCGCCGGGGCTTGAGTCTGGCCTTGAGCTCGTCGTAAATCGCGTTTACGGCGGCCTCATGCGAGATGGAAACACCCCGGAAGGAGTTCAGATAGAGCTTCAGGCTCTTCAGTTCCACGACCTTTCGGTCGGGCACGTAGTTTATCCCGATGGTGGCGAAATCGGGATATCCCGAGCGGGGGCACAGGCAGGTGAACTCCGGGAAGCTCATGTCTATCTCGTAGTCCCTGTCGGGGGCGGGGTTGTCCCAGAGCTCAAGTTTTGCTTTTTTTATCGCACGTTCGCCGTATTTCATAGTGCAATCTACCACGGGCCTTTCGGGATTGTAAAGCCTGCCGGCTTTCGGTCGTGCAGAAGCCGCCTTGCTCGCCGACGGAGAGGGGGACGCCCGGGATGCCGCGCCCTTTTACACCGGGCGGGGGGCCTTCTTTCTGCACCTGCTGCAGTAGCCCTTTATCTCCAGGGTATGGGAGGCGCCCTGGAAGCCCTCCTCCTCGCAGAGCCGCTCCTGGAGCTTCTCCATCTCCTCCGAATAGAATTCGATGACCCGCCCGCAGGAGACACAGAGCATGTGGTCGTGATGCTCCCTCCCCATGACCCGCTCATAGTGGGCGTGCTTGTCGGTCATCTCCACCTGCTCGAGGATGCCCGCCTCCATCATGAGGGGAAGGGTCCTGTAGACGGAGGCCCGGGAGACCTTGTGTCCCTCCCGCCGGAGGGCCTGGTGCAGCTCCTCCGGGTCGAAGTGCCCCTTCCTGCGGAAGACCTCCCTGGCGATGGCCTCCCTCTCGGGGGTGTACCTCAGGCCCTTGGCGTGGATGAAATCCCTGAAATACTCAATCTTGCTCTCGACACCCATCACGTTCCCGCTCCCCCGCCGCCCGGGTCGCCCCTGGCACGGGGCGCGTCCTTACGCCCCCCGGAGGGAAACATGATACACCAAATCCGTTTGCTCATCAAGCTACTGCTCCTCCGCCTGCTTCACGAAGATGCCCCTGGCAATCTCCTCGTCCAGAGCGATGGTGGTCTCGTCGATGTCAATCACGAAGGAGGGCTTCCGCTGGTGAAGGACGATGACGGAACCCGGCACAAGCCCCAGGGAGGCCAAGCGGTCCATGGCCGGCACGTTGATGAACATCACCCGGGCCCGGGCGCCCACTTGCAGGTCCTTCAGGCTGCTGACCAGGGGCTTGACCTTCCGCGCGTACACGGTGCAGCACTTCCCCCGGGGGATGGGTTTTCCGTGGGGGCAGACCGGGGGGTGCCCGAGAAGGGTGCAGATGGCCTCTTCCACCTCGGGGCTGATGGCGTGCTCCAGCCGGCAGGCCTCGGGCTCGAAGTCCTTGACGTCCAGGACGTCATGGAAAAGCCGCTCCGCCAGCCGGTGCCTCCGGGTGATGTCGCGGGCGCGGCGCTCCCCGTCCTCGGTGAGGATGACCTTGCCCTCCTGTATCTGGATGAGGCCTCTCTTCTGCATCCGGCGGAGGCCCTCCTCGTTGCCCATCTCCTTGAGGAGCTCCTCGAAGTCCACCGACGGCTGCCTCTCCCGGATGAGCCATACGGTCTCCAGCACCTCGTCCTCGTAGAGGCCCTGGGCCGTGGCCTCGTCGGGCATTATCCTGGTGGGCTTGTCGTCCGTCATTTTTCCTCCTTAAAGAAGGTTGATGTCAAAGGTCCTCAGAACCCAGTTGAGCACCCCGCCCACGGCCACCGCAATGGGGATGATGGCGAAGAATATGGCCAGCGAGAGCCTCATTCCCCGTTCCTTTATCATCATCAGAAGATGGGCAAGGCACGGCACGAACAGGGTAAGCGTCACCAGGCTCACCAGCGTCTGCACCGGGGTGAGCATGCCCTTCGAGGACAGGGCGTACAGGCCTGCCGCACCGTAGTCCCGCCTGAAAAACCCGATGAGAAACGCCTCGGTGGCGCTCTGCGGAAGCCCCAGCACGCCGGTGACCACGGGGGAAAGGAAACGCTCTATGGCCCCCAGCATGTGGAGCTTGTCCAGAAGGAAAAGGGCCAGGGTGCCGTAGATGAAAAGGGGAACGGCCTCCTTCAGATACCAGATGGCCCGGTTGCCGGTCTTGACCATGACGTTGGCCAGCGTGGGCATCCGTATGGGGGGCAGTTCGAGAAAGAACTCCGGCTCGCTGCCCCGCACCAGCTTGGAAGCGAGAAAACCGCTCAGCAGCAGTATGCCCAGCACCGTGAGTATCCAGATGGACAGGGCCCTGCCCGAGAGGCTGCCCATGATGCCCATGATAACGCCCAACTGGGCCGAGCACGGTACGGCCAGGGCCAGGAGGAAGGTGGCGATGACCCTCTCGCGCCTGGTCTCCAGGATGCGGGTGGTCATGACCGCCATGGTCCCGCACCCCAGCCCCAGGACCATGGGGAGGACCGCCTTGCCCGAGAGGCCCATGACGTTGAATATCCTGTTGCTCATGACGGCCAGCCGGGGCAGGTAGCCCGAGTCCTCCAGAATGGAGAAGGCGATGAAAAAAGTGGTCGTGATGGGCAGGATTATGGCGATGGCATAGGTAAGGGCCATGGTGATTATCCCGTAGCGCCCGACCAGCATGTCCCGGAAGAATTGCAGGGGAACGAGCGTATCGACGACCTTGGCGAACATGGGGTTAAGGTGCCGGCCGAAAACGATATTCTCCATGAAGTCCACCAGCGTACCGGCGCCCAGCACCCCGACGAAGAGATACAGGGCGTAGAGAACCGCAAGGAGGAGGGGTATCCCCCAGACGGGATGCATGCTCATCCTCCCGATGAAGGCGGCCACCGAGCCCTTGGCGCCCGGGGCCTTGCTGATGACCTGCCCGGCCAGCTCGCCGGCGAGCTTCATGCGGGCCTCGTTGACGGACAGCCCCACCGAGCCGGCGAACCTGCGGCGGCACTCGTCGGCCAGGGCCTCCACCTCCTGCACGCGGGCGGGCTCCAGCTCTCCGGTGAGCCATGGGGCCAGCGACTCGTCCCCGGAGACTATCATGGCGGCCAAGCTCCGGCGCGATACCCCTCCCCGGGGCAGAAGGGCGGCCACCCTTTCGATGTACTCTTCGATTAAGGGATGATACCGTACCGGCAGGACCGGGGCCGCGGTCTCCGCGGAGGTGATGGCCGCCCGGAGGCCCCGGAGGCCCCGGCGCTCGGAGGCCACGGTGCTTACCACCTCCGTGCCCAAAAGCGAGCGGAGCTTTTTTACGTCTATGGTTATGCCCCTGTCCCTGGCCTCGTCCTCCATATTGAGGTCGAGGACGACGGGAAGTCCCATCTCGGCAAGCTGCAGGGTGAGATAGAGCGTGCGCCTGAGGTTCTTGGAGTCGCCCACCTGCACCACCTTGGCAGGCCTCTCCCTCAAAAGGATGTCCCGGGTGACCTGCTCGTCCTCGCTCATGGGCAGGAGGCTGTTGACCCCCGGCGTGTCCACCAGCAGAAACTTCCCGCCCTCTATGGTCGCGCTGCCCTGGGATACCTCGACCGTGGTGCCGGGGTAGTTGGAGACCGTGGTATACTTGCCCGTCAGAAGCCCGAAAAGCACGCTCTTGCCCACGTTGGGGTTACCCACCAGGACCACCCGGCCCACGCCCTGGGCATCGCGCACCTCCGTCGCCTGCGAACCATGACATCCCATGCCGGAAAAAAGCCTCCCCTCGATATGTAACTGAAACTCAATCGCAATTGTACAGGAGCGCCCTCCCCTTTGTCAACCTCCCCGTCCGGGCAGGGAGGCCTCCCCGGCTCCGCCTTGCAAATGCCCCTCTGTTCGGTTAATATTTCCTCCATGCAGGATCTTATCCGGCCCCTTGTCGTCAGGAATTCCTCCAAGATACTCATGCTCGTCATGGACGGCCTGGGCGGGTTGCCGGCCCCGGAGGGGCCGGACAAGGGCAAGACCGAGCTGGAGGCGGCCGAGACCCCCCACATGGACGCCCTGGCCCGGGAGGGGGCCTGCGGCCTGCACGTGCCGGTCAAGCCTGCCATCACCCCGGGGAGCGGACCGGGCCACCTGGGGCTCTTCGGGTACGACCCCCAGGTTTACCAGATAGGCAGGGGCATCCTGGAGGCCCTGGGGCTCGACATGGAGATAAAGGACACCGACATCGCCATCCGGGGCAACTACGCCACCATGCGCGACGGGCTCATAGAGGACCGGCGCGCCGGCCGGATACCCACCGAGGAGGGCAAGAAGCTCACCGCCCGTCTTCAGCAGAGGGTGCGGGAGGTCGACGGGGTGGAGGTCACCTTCGTCCAGGGTATGGAGCACAGATTGGCCATAAGGCTCAGGTTCCCCGGGAAGATGCCTCCGGGCTCACAGAGCATAGAGGACACCGACCCCCAGGAGACCGGCAAGGAACCCCTGCCCATCGAGGCCGAGACACCAGAGGCCGAGAGGGTCGCCGGGGTGGCCCGGAAGGTTCTTGAAGAGGCCGCCCAGGTCCTCAAGGAGGAGGAAAAGGCCAACTACCTGCTCCTCCGCGGGTTCTCCCAGCTTCCGGACATGCCCTCTTTCGAGGAGGCGTACGGCCTGAGGGCCCTGGCCATAGCGGCCTATCCCATGTACCGGGGAGTGGCCAAGCTCGTGGGGATGCGCGCCCCGGACCTCACCGGCGACCTGAGGGAGGAGTTCGACGTCCTCAGGGGGAACTACGGCAAGTATGATTTCTTCTTCTTCCACGTCAAGAAGGTGGACTCCTACGGCGAGGACGGCAATTTCGAGGCCAAGAAGCGCAAGATAGAGGAAGTGGACCGCTTTCTGCCCAAGCTCCTGGAGCTGGGGTTCGACGTGGCGACCATCACGGGGGACCACTCCACCCCTTCGGCGCTCCGCTCCCACAGTTGGCACCCCGTGCCCGTCCTCATCAAGGCCCCCTACGTGCTCGGAGCGCTCTCGCAGGGCTTCTCGGAGCGGGAGTGCCTCCGGGGCGAGCTGGGCATTTTCCGGTCCGTCGGGCTCATGCCCCTTCTGTTGGCAAACGCCGGGAGGCTCAAGAAGTTCGGTGCCTGATGCCCCTCCCCGTGCCGCCTCAGGCGGGGCAAGCGAGTCCACCGCGGCGCCTGAGCCGCACCAAAGAAAGAAATGAAGGAACGAACGGAAGAAAAGGGCGTCCCGGCTGACATCCCGCCCCTTGTGGACACCCACTGCCACCTGGAGATGGCACGGTTCGACAAGGACAGGGACGCGGTCATCGAGCGGGCCCGGGAGGCCGGCCTGGCCGCCATGATTACCGTGGGCTCCGACCCCGAAAGCAACCGGAAGGCCCTGGCCCTGGCCCTGGCCCACGAGGGAGTTTACGCCGCGGTGGGCATCCATCCCCACGACGCGCAACTGTTCACTCCCGCCCTCCGTGAAGAGCTCAGGGCGTGGCTCGGCCGGGAAAAGGTCGTCGCCGTGGGGGAGACCGGCCTGGACTACCACTACGAGCACTCCCCCCGGGAGGTCCAGCGGGAGGTCTTCAGGGCGCACCTCGCCCTGGCCCGGGAGGCGGGGCTTCCCGCGGTCATCCATTCACGGGAGGCCACGCAGGACACCGTCGGCATCCTCAGGGAGGCGGGCGTCACAAAGGGGGTGCTTCACTGCTTCTCCGGAGACCGCGAGCTGCTCAGGACAGCCGCGGCCCTGGGGCTTTACGTCTCGGTGGCCGGGCCGGTCACCTTTCCCAGGGCCCATGAGCTCAGGGAAGCGGTCAAGACGATCCCCGACGAGTACCTTCTCCTTGAGACCGACGCCCCCTACCTGGCCCCCGTCCCCAGGCGGGGGAAACGCAACGAGCCCGCCTATGTTCTTCACACCGCGCGGGAGGTGGCCGCGCTGAGGGAGGTGAGCCTGGAGGACGTGGCCCGGATGACCACGCTCAATGCCGGGAAGCTCTTCGGGGTGGCGGCGGTGCCCACGGAGGGGGCCATCGTCTACAAGATACGGCGGAGCCTCTACCTGAACATCACCAACCGCTGCACCAACCGCTGCTCCTTCTGCGTGCGGTTCCACTCGGACTTCGTCAAGGGCCATAACCTCCGGCTTCGCCGGGAACCGGCCCTGGAAGAGCTTCAGGCCGCCATAGGCGACCCCGCCGGGTACGCCGAGGTCGTCTTCTGCGGCTACGGGGAGCCCCTCATGAGGCTCGACCTGGTCAGGGAGCTGGCCCGGTGGGTGAAAGGGCGGGGCGGGCGCGTCCGCATCAACACCAACGGCCACGGAAACCTCATCCACGGGCGCAACATCCTTCCGGAGCTGAGGGGCCTCGTCGACGAGGTCTCGGTGAGCCTGGACGCCCCGGACGAAAACACCTACCGGGAGCTCTGCCACCCCGTCTTCGGCGGAGCCTTCGCCGGGGTGCTCGATTTCATCCGGGAGGCCAAAAAGCACATCCCCGTGGTGCGCGCCACCGTGGTGGAGGCCCCCGGCGTGGATGTGCGCAAGTGCAAGGAGCTCGCCGCGGAGCTGGGCATACCCCTCAAGGTGCGCAGCCTCCACGAGGTGGGGTGAGCGGCGGGCTACCCTTGCTGCTTGCTCAGCTCGTCCTGGACAATCTCCAGGAGGGCCCTCGGGCTGAAGGGTTTGGCGAGGTATCTCTTCACCCCGCAGCGCATGCCCGCCCTGATGTCCTCCTCCTGTGCCCGGGCCGTCAGCATGAAGATGGGGATGCCCGAAAGCTCCGGGTCCGACTTGATACGCCTGCAGACCTCGATGCCGCTTACCTCCGGCATCATCCAGTCCAGGATGATGAGGTCGGGCCGCTCCCTTTTGAGTAAATCCAGGGCCCCCACGCTCCGGCGGGAGGCGACTACCTCGATGCCCGCCCGGGTGAGCTTGTCCTCTATCATCATGAGGATGAAGGGCTCGTCGTCAAACACCGCAACCTTGCTCATCGTGGCCTCCTCGGGGCGCCGGCTCCTCCCCCCGTTCAGCAGGTGGCCTACTTCACCCGTGCCTTGTCTCTTTCCCCCTTGAAAAAACGGAGAGCCTCTCCCATGGGGACCTCCCCGGAGGTCCCCCGGGCCATGTCCTTCCATCCCACCTGTCCCCTGGCAAGCTCGTCTTCGCCGATGATGAAGACGAGCCCGGCCCCGAACCTGTCGGCCCGCCGGAGCTGGCTCTTGAGGGACGCCCCCTCGTAGCCCGTCTCCACCCAGACCCCCTGGCCCCTCAGTGCCTGGGCCATCTTCAGGGCCTCCCGGGAGGCCTCCTGGCCCAGGCAGGCGACGAAAAGCTCGGGCCGGGGAGGGGAGACGGCGCGCTCCTCCCTTATGAGGGCCACCAGCCTCTCCACGCCCAGGGCAAACCCCATGGCCGGGACGTCCGGTCCCCCGAACTCCTTCACCAGCCGGTCATACCGCCCTCCGGCGGCCACGGCGTTCTGCGCGCCCAGGCGCTCGGTCGTCAGCTCGAAGGTGGTGCGGGTGTAGTAGTCGAGCCCCCGGACCATCTCGGGGCTTACGCGATAGGGGATGCCCAGGTCCTCGAGGTATCCCCTGAGCGCGGCGAAATGGACGCGGCAGTCCCCGCAAAGGAAGTCCGAGACCCGTGGAGCGCCCTTCCGGAGCTCCACGCACGCGGGCACCTTGCAGTCGAATATTCTCAGGGGGTTACGCTCGTGGCGCCGCTGGCAGTCCGGACACAGCAGGGGGAGCTTCTCGGAGAAATACTCCCTCAGTGCGGCCGTGTAGGCGGGCCGGCACCGGCGGCAGCCGATGGAGTTCACCTCCAGGCTCAGAGAGCCCAGGCCCACCTCCCCGAGGAACGTCCAAACCATGGAGATGACCTCGGCGTCCATCCCGGGCTCGGCCACCCCGAAGGCCTCGGCCCCAAGCTGGTAGAACTGCCTGAGGCGCCCCTTCTGGGGCCGCTCGTACCGGAACATGGGGCCCATGTAGTAGTACTTCTGGGGAGAGGGCTCGCTCTGCAGATGATGCTCCACGTAGGCGCGCACCACCGAAGCCGTCCCCTCGGGCCTGAGCGAGATGCTTCGCCCGCCCTTGTCCTGGAAGGTGTACATCTCCTTCTCCACGATGTCCGTGCTCTCCCCGATGCTCCGGGTAAAGACGTCCGTGGACTCCAGGACGGGGGGGCGCATCTCGTGGAACCCGAAGGCCCTGAAGACCCGCCGGGCCGCATCCTCCACGGCCTGCCAGACGTAGACGTCGGGCGGCAGGATGTCCTGCATGCCCTTTACCGCCTTGTACGGCACCGGCTACTCCTCTTCCTCCTCCACGGCTACTTCGCGCTCCGCCGGGGCCTCGCCCTCGCGCTCGTAGTCGAACTGCAGCATGCGCGCGTGGGACTCCAGGAGGCGCTTCATCTCCTCGCGGAAGTGCCGCCGGATGCCCTTCAGGTCCACGATATCCTCGTGAATTCTGACCATCTTGTCCTGGGCGTCCTTCAGGATGGCCTCCGCGTTGAGCTCCGCCTCCCGGAGGATGAGGTCCGACTCCTTCCGGGCATTGAGCTTGTACTCCTCCACCATCTGCTGGGCGGTGATGAGGGTTTCGCGAAGCGCCACCTCCATGTCCTTGTACTGCTTGACCTGGTTTTCCATCCTGTAGACGTTTTCCTTGAGATGGGCGTTCTCCCGGAGAAGCTCCTCCATTTCCTCGCGGACGACCTCGAGGAAGGCGTACACCTCCTCGACGTCGAAACCCCTCATCTTGATGGGGAACTGTTTTTGCTGGATGTCGAGAGGCGTAATGCGCATGGCCCCTGCCCTCCTTTGTGTTATCTCATCCTTGCCGCCAGCTCAAAAAGCGACGAGACAAGGAAGCTCCGCAGGAATATTATGACCAGAATAACGATAAGCGGCGAAAAATCTATGCCCATGGCGATGGGGAGATGGCGCCTGATGGGCCTGAGGACCGGCTCGGTCACGCCGTAGAGGAAGCGCACTACGGGGTTGTACGGGTCGGGGTTCACCCAGGTGATGATGGCCGCGATGATGACCACCCACATGTAAAGTCTGAGCGCGATATCCAGGACCGTTGCGACCGCGGAAACGAAGTTACTCAATGCGAACATCTCACCTCCATGGTTTTTTGCCGTCCCTACCGGGCCAGCTCCGCCGCCCTCCGGGCCGCCGCCTGGAGGGCCTCGGCCACCGTCAGCCGGAGGGCCCTTTTCTCGAAGACCTCCAGCCCCGCTGCGGTGGTCCCCCCCGGGGAGCGCACCATCTCTATCATACGCTCCGGCGAAAGGCCGCTGTCCAGGAGGGCCGCGGTGCCCCTGAGCGTCTGCAGTGCAAGCTCCCGGGCGTCGCTCTCCCGGAGGCCCGCCTGCTCCCCGGCCCTTGCCATGGCCTCCACGAAGAGGGCCAGGAAGGCCGGCCCGCTCCCCGAGAGCGCCGTCACCGCGTCCATGTACTTCTCCGGGAGCACCAGCACCCGTCCGGAGGACATGAAGATGTCCCGCACGGGCGTTATCTCGCCCTCGGCGAAACATTCGCAGAGGGACAAGACCGACATGCTCTCGCCCACCATGGCCCCCATGTTGGGCATCACCCGCACGAGCTTCCGCGTGCCCAGGCGCTCCTCCAGATACCGGAGCGTTATGCCCGCGGCGATGGAGACCACGGTCTTCTCCGGCGTGAGCGCGCCGCGTATCTCCTCGAGCACGGCTTCCATGCCCTGGGGCTTGACGGCCAGGAGCACGATGTCCGAGGTCCGCGCCAGGCGGGGGTTGTCATAGAAGGCCGCCACCCCCAGGGCGCTTTCAAGGTGCCGACGCCGCTCCTCGGAGGGCTCGGAGACCTGCACGCCCTCGAGCCCCTTGCCGGCCATGCCCCTTAAGAGGGCCTCGGCCATGTTGCCTCCGCCGATAAAGCCTATCATGCGTATTGCCTCTCGCCGAACAGGACGGTGCCCACCCGTACCATGGTGGCCCCTTCCTCGACGGCCACTTCGAAATCGCCGCTCATCCCCATGGAGAGGTGCCGAAATCCGTACCGCTCCGCCAGCTCCCTCAGCCTCCGGTACAGGGGGCGGGACTTCTCCGGGTCCTCATCGAATGGCGGTATGGTCATGAGCCCCTCGACCCTGACCTTCTCGAGCACCCGGGCGGCCTCCGCGAGGGGGCCGAGCTTCTCCTCCGGAACCCCGTACTTGCTCTCCTCCCCGGCCAGGTTTACCTGAATGAGCACGGGCTGGCTCCTGCCGGCCTCCGCCGCGTGCCCTTCCAGGGCCTCCAGGAGCCGCACCGAATCCACCGAATGGATGAGGTCGAAGAGCCTCACGGCCGGCCCGGCCTTGTTCCTCTGGAGATGGCCCACCATGTGCCACCGCACGTTGCGGCCCCGGAGGGCCCGGGCCTTTTCCTCCGCCTCCTGCACCTTGCTTTCCCCGAACACGGTGAGGCCGGCCGCCAGGGCCTCCTCGATGGCCTCCACCGCCACGCCCTTGCTCACCGCCACCAGGAGCACGTCCTCGGGCCTCCGCCCGGCCCGCACCGCGGCTTCGGCTATCCTTTCGCGCACGGTGCTTATGCTCTGGGCGAGGGACAAAGCATACATATAGTAGTTCCTAATAACCGGAAAATGCAAGGAATTCCGGGCGGCCCCGGCACGGGGCGGGCCATGGACGCGCGCCCCGAGGAGTGCTATCATCACCAAAGAACGGAGAGGGAAAGGAGAACGGCATGGAGACGCTCGACCTGAAGCAATTGATACGTTTCTACCCCGACCGCATATCCCGGGAGATGCTCTCGGACAAGCCCGAGATGCGCGTCGCCCTCATGTGCCTGGAGCCGGGGCAGAGCCTGGAGCCCCACAAGGCCCCCCTGAGGCTGCTCATGTACTGCGTGCAGGGGCGGGGCACCTTCCTGGTGGGGGAGGAGTCCCGGGAGGCCGACGAGAAGACGTGCATCCTCTGCGACCCCATGGTCCCCCACGGGTTCCGGGCCGACAGGGGCGAGCCCCTGGTGGTGATGGCCGTGGTCACCCCGGCGGAGGAGACCCCGTGAGGAAGGTCCTCTCTGCGGCCCTCGTCCTGGCCCTCTTCGCCTGCACGGAGGCGGCCCCGCCCCGGGGCGAGCGGCTTTCGGGCATAACGACCCCGGCGGGGTTCCGGCTGGAAATGTTCTCCGGCGGGCTTCCCGGGGCCCGCTTCATGGCCTTCGACCCCGCGGGGGTCCTTTACGTTACCCTCACCGGGAAGGGAAAGGTGGTGGCCCTCCCCGAGCGCGACGGTGCCGCCGCCCCGGAGACCGTGCTCGCTGGTCTCCGGAGACCGCACGGCATAGCCTTCCACGGCGGATACCTCTATGTCGCCGAGACCGACATGGTCTCCCGCTATCCCTACGAGCCCGAAGGCAGGAACCTGGGGAAACGCCAGGAGCTGCTCCCCCTGCCCGGAGGGGGAAGACACTTCACCCGCACCATCGTCTTCGGCCCGGACGGAAAGATGTACGTCTCCGTGGGCTCCTCGTGTAACGCCTGCGTGGAGAAAGACCCCAGGCGGGCCGCGGTCATCAGGGCCGACGCCGACGGCACGGGGGCCGAGGTCATCGCCCGGGGGCTCAGAAATACGGTGGGCCTGGCCTTTCATCCGGAGACCGGCGAGCTCTTCGGCGGGGACAACGGCCGGGACTGGCTCGGCGACGACCTTCCCCCGGAGGAAGTGAACGTCATCAAGGAGGGGAACGACTACGGGTGGCCCTTCTGCTACGGCGACAGGGTGCCGGACCCCGAGATGGACAATGCGGCTTTCTGCCCGAAGACCACCCCGCCGGTGGCCACAATCCAGGCCCACAGCGCCCCCCTGGGCCTGTGCTTCGCCACGGGCGGCTCCCTTCCGGAAGAGTACAGAGGGCGGCTCTTCGTCGCCCTCCACGGCTCCTGGAACCGGACCGTCCCGGTGGGCTACAAGGTCGTCTCCTTTCGCATGAAAAACGGCAGGCCAGCGGGGCCGCCCGAGGACTTTGCAAGCGGCTGGCTCGCCGACGGGGGCAAGACGGGCCGCCCCGTGGACGTCGTCCAGGGGCCGCGGGGCGGGCTCTACATAAGCGACGATTACGCCGGGGCCGTCTACCGGGTTACCTACACGGGCCGGAAGTGAGCGCCGCTACCGGAGCGGGCTGACCGTCTTCGGTTATAATAAGGGCATGAGGCTCCTG
This sequence comes from Nitrospirota bacterium, assembly GCA_037386965.1. Taxonomy (NCBI): domain Bacteria; kingdom Pseudomonadati; phylum Nitrospirota; species Nitrospirota bacterium. The sequence goes on along the minus strand of JARRLN010000027.1, from coordinate 18,104 downwards.
ATGCACCTCTGCTGCGCCAACTGCGCCCTTTTCCCCATCCGGCACGTAAGGGGGAAGGGCATTTCTCTTTCGGGCCTGTGGTACAACCCCAACGTCCATCCCGGGGACGAGTACGCCCGCCGGCTGGAGGCCCTGAAGGCCCTGGAGACCTTCTGGGGCCTTGATATCCAGTACGTGGACCGGTACGGCCTCGAGGAGTTCAAAAGCGCGGTAAGCGCCCACGACGGCGTTCGATGCGAGGCCTGCTATCTCCTGCGCCTCCGGGAGACCGCCCGGCGGGCCCGGGCGGAAGGCTTCGACGGTTTCACGACCTCGCTCCTGGTGAGCCCTTATCAGAAGACCGGCCTCATCCTCCAGGCGGGCAGGCAGGCCCAGGAAGAACAGGGCGTCCTCTTTTACGCCCCGGACTTCAAACAGGGCTGGGCCGAGGCGGAGCGGCTCTCCCGGGAGCTGGGGCTCTACCGCCAGTACTACTGCGGGTGCATCTACTCCAAGGCCGAGCGCGACAGGGAAAGGGCGGAGAGAAAAGCGCGGAGTGAGCGAGCCGGGACCTGAGGCCATGACCGACGGGCTTGAGAGCATAGGCAAGGCCCTTCTCGTCGCCGGGGTCCTGTTTCTCGTCCTGGGGGGGCTTTTCATCCTCGCGGGGAAGGTCCCCTGGCTGGGCCGTCTCCCGGGGGACATCCTCATCAAGAGAAAGCATTTCACCTTCTATTTCCCCCTGGCCACTGGCATCGTCCTGAGCATTCTGCTGACCCTGATACTCTGGCTGCTGAGCAGGCGCTGACGATGAGGGCGGGGATTCTGGCCATCGTCCTCTGCGCGGCCCTGGCCGCGCCCCTGTACGGGGCCGACGGCATCCGCGTGCTCATCATGGACAAGGGCTTCGGGAAAGTGCCGGCCGGGAAAGAAACCCTGACCAAGCTCGACGAGGTCCAGGGCAGCCTCATCACGGCAAGCACCTCGGGCTACAGGGGAAGCTTCGAGGTCTGGCGGGGCCCGGACGGCCTTTACATCATCAACGAGGTCCCCCTGGAGGAGTACGTCGAGGGCGTGGTCACCGCGGAAAGCGGCAAGGACTGGGCCTACGAGGCCCTGAAGGCCCAGGCGGTGGTCGTCCGCACCTATGCTCTGTACCAGAAGATGCAGGGTGCCAAGAGGACGTACGACGTGACCTCCTCGGTGCTGCACCAGTTGTTCAAGGGACAGAACTCCGATCCCGCCGTGGCCGCCGCCGTCAGGGAGACCCGGGGACAGATTCTCGTCTATGACGGCGAGCCCATCGCGGCCTACTACCACTCCACCAGCGGGGGCAGGACGGAGCTTCCGGAGGAGGTCTTCGGGCGGAGCTACCCCTATCTCACCTCCGTCAAGACGGACTGCAGCCTTTCACCCTACAGCTTCTGGACCCGCAGGATACCCATCACGGAGATAGAAAAGGCCCTGGGGAAGAACAACATCCTGGAGCTCTCCATCAAATCCAACACCGCCACCGGACGGGTAAAGGAGGTGGCGGTGCGCGGCAACCCCTCCACCCTGGTCATCGAGGCCAAGGAGCTCCGGAAGAAGCTCGGGTGGAAACGCCTCCCCAGCACCGATTTCACCGTGAAAAAAGAGGGCGACCTCATGGTCTTCGAGGGCCGGGGCTACGGCCACGGGGTTGGGCTCTGCCAGTGGAGCGCCCTGGAGATGGCCCTGAAGGGGAAGTCCTACAAGGATATCCTCTCCTATTTCTATCCCGGAACGGAGCTTGTGGACCGTGCGTCTGTCGGGTTTTGATTTCTCCCTCCCGGAGTCCCTCATCGCGCTCAGGCCGGCCCCGCGGCGGGACCACGCGCGCCTCATGGTCCTTCGCTCCGACGGGGGCCTGGAGGACCGGAGGTTCTGGCACCTGCCGGAGTACCTCCGGCGGGGCGACATCCTGGTCCTGAACAAGACGAGGGTCCTCCCCGTCCGCCTGGTGGGGAGGCGCGAGGACGGCAGGCCTCTGGACATCCTCCTGGTGCGGCCCCTCAAGGGCGCCCGCTGGGAATGCCTGAGCCGGGGGAAGCACACCGGGAGGGTGAGCATAGGGGAAGGGTTCTGGGCTTTCCTCACAGAGGGGCGGACCGCCGAGCTTCACTACGAAGGCACCCTGGAGGAGGTCCTCATGAGAGACGGCCGGATGCCCCTGCCCCCTTACATAAAGAGGCCCTCCAGGGCCGAGGACCACCAATGGTACCAGACGGTCTACGCCAGGGAGGCCGGCTCCATAGCCGCCCCCACGGCGGGGCTGCACTTTACGGCCGGGCTTCTGGCGGACATCGAGCGCAAAGGGGTCGCCGTGCGCTACCTCACCCTGCACGTAGGCAAGGGGACCTTCGTCCCCGTCAGGACCGAAAAGGTGCAGGAGCACCGGATGGAGGCCGAGTATTTCGAGATAGAGACCTCCCTGCTTGAGGAGGTTTCCTCCCGCAGGGGAAGGCTCGTGGCCGTGGGCACCACCACCACCCGGGCCCTGGAGGGGCTTCTGAGCGGGGCGAAGAGCACCCGCGGAAACGGAAACGGCCTCGTGCGTGGAGAGACCGACATCTTCATCCGGCCCGGCCACGCCTTCAGGGCCGTGGACGCCCTCGTCACCAACTTTCACCTCCCCCGCTCCACCCCCCTCATGCTGGCCTCCGCCCTGGCCGGACGGGAGAGGCTCCTCGAGGCCTACCGGCACGCGGTGGAGCAGTCTTACAGGTTTTTCTCCTACGGGGACGCCATGCTCATCGAAAAGAGGACAACAGCTTGATTTTCAATCCATTTTTACGCTTGTGCGTGCCTTCTTCCCTTGTGGTAAACTTATAGAGGGCAGAGGAGAAACGAGGTGTTCTCATAGCTTCCATGTACGAAAGAGGAAACGCTCCCGCCCGCCAGGGCGGGGGACGGGGCCCCGCCGTCGTGCTCGTGACCATCGTATCCGCAGCCTCCCTGGCACTGGGCTTCTTTGTGGGAAGGGCCTCCGTGGACACCCCGGCGGTGCAGGTGCTGGAGGCGGCCGCGCAGGAAGCCGGTCCTGCCGCAGCCGCCGAAGAGAGCATCCCCGATCCCCTTTCCGGCACGAGGACGGCGGCCCTTCCCGAAGACGCGGAGAACTCTCCCTTCTATGCCGGGAAGGCGGATGCTCCGGAGGGCTCGGAGGAGGAGGCCGAAGAGGCTCCTCAGGCGGTGCCCAGGGCGAGGAGGCAGCGGCTGCCCCCGCCGAAGAAACACCCGGCCGAGACGAAGCAGGCGGCCCCGGAGGGAGAGTATACGGTCCAGGTGGGGGCGTTCCTCAACGACAAGGACGCCAGAGGGCTCAAGGACGCCCTGGCCAGGAGCGGCTATAAGGCCTACGTCTTTGCCACCAGGGACGGGGAGATGCCCATATACAAGGTGCGGGTCGGAAGCTACGAGAGCGAGGACGAGGCGCGCCTGACGGCCCTGGCAATACGAAAAGCCGAGGGGGTGGCGGCGTTCGTGACCCCTTCGAGATAGGAGCAGCGTTACGGACACGGTACAGCAGTTGGAGCTCGACATCGAGCAGGAGCTGGGGTTTCTGGAGAGCGACCTCAGCAGAAGTTTCAAGACAATGGAGCAGGCCCTGGACGTGGCCGTCAGCTTCAGGGGGAACAAGGTCATCCTCCGGGGGGACGAGGTCAACGTCCGGAGGGCCGTGAACCTCATCAACGAGCTGAGGGACCTGCGCCGGAAGGGACACTCCCTGAGCCCCGACGACATCCGCTACGTCGTGGGCATGATGGCCCAGGGGGAGGACGTATCGGTCAAGAGGCTCGTCGAGAGCAACATCGCCGTCTCGACGAAGCGCCGGCACATCGTCCCCAAGACGAAGATGCAGGCCGAATACGTAAAGGCCATGCGCACCCACGACATGGTTTTCGGCATCGGTCCGGCCGGCACGGGCAAGACGTACCTGGCCATGGCCATGGCGGTCAACGCCCTTTTGGGCAAGACGGTCAACCGCATCGTCTTGGCTCGGCCCGCCGTGGAGGCCGGGGAGAAGCTGGGGTTTCTCCCGGGGGACATCTACGAGAAGGTCAACCCCTACCTCAGGCCCCTGTACGACGCCCTCTACGACATGATGGAGCTGGAGAAGGCCAACCGGCTCATCGAGCGGGGGGTCATAGAAATCGCCCCCCTGGCCTTCATGCGGGGCAGAACCCTGAACGACAGCTTCATCATCCTCGACGAGGCGCAAAACACGACCTCGGAGCAGATGAAGATGTACCTCACCCGCCTGGGGTATAACTCCAAGACGGTCATTACGGGAGACATCACGCAGATAGACCTTCCCCCGGGGAAGGTCTCCGGCCTGGTCGAGGCCAAGAACGTCCTGGGTGCCGTCGAGGGGATAAAAGTTGTATACTTCTCCGGAAAAGACGTGGTCCGTCACCGGCTGGTGCAGGAGATAGTGGAAGCATATGACAGATTCGAAAAACGGCATAAAGAGGAAGACGGAGAGCAAGGCGGCTCAGACGGCCGCGCCCCCGGCGAAGAAATATAAGCCGTACCTCGCCCTGGCGGGACTGGCCCTCCTTGTCTCCCTCACCATGCAGAGGACGTGGGACGTGGAGCGGTTCTTCGGGGCGCTGCTGGTCTCGGGGCTCCTCGTCTTCACCCTGTACCGGGACATCGTGAGGTACCAGCCCCCATGGCTCAGGAAGAGGCGGATGCTCCTCCTGCTGGGGATAATGGTGGTGGGCACCCTGTGGCTGGGATGGCTCGCCGAGCAGACGCTTCTGGGCCTGTCCAAGGGGTTTGACATCGAGGCCGCCGGGGCCATCTCCTACGGGATACCCCTAGCCGCCGGGGCCATGCTGGTGGCCCTGCTGTTCGATTTCCACACGGCGCTGGCCTTCTCCCTGGTGGTGAGCCTCCTGGGCGGACTCTGGCAGCAGGACGCCGGTTTCGCCGTCTACGTCTTCCTGGGGAGCCTGACCGCGGCCTTCAGCATGATACGCTGCAAGAAGAGGACCGCCATCCTCTGGGGCGGAATCTACGTCCTCGCGGCCAACCTTCTGGCCCTGGTCACCCTGCTTCTTTTCCACGGCGAACTTTTCACGGCCACCGCCCCCCTGGGGGCGGCCATGGCCGTCGCCTGCTCGGTGGCCGTGGTGGCCACGGTCTCCCTGGCCCTGCCCATCCTGGAGAGCGTTTTCAAGGTGACCACGGACATCAGCCTCCTGGAGCTTCTGGACCTGGATCAGCCGCTGATGAAGAGCCTGATGATAAGCGCGCCGGGAACCTACCACCACAGCATCATCGTGGGCAACCTGGTGGAGGCCTGCGCCGAGGACGTCGGGGTCAATCCCCTCCTGGCCCGGGTGGGCGCGTACTACCACGACATCGGGAAAGTGAAGATGCCGGAGTACTTCATCGAGAACCAGCCCATGGGTGTGAGCAAGCACGAGAAGCTTACCCCCCACATGTCCAGCATGATCCTCACCTCCCACGTCAAGGAGGGAGTCGAGCTCGCCGCCGTGCACAAGCTCCCCGAGGAGGTCATAGACATCATCAAGCAGCACCACGGCAACGCCCTTATCACCTACTTCTACGAGAAGGCCAAGGGCCAGCCCAGCAGCACCGAGCTCTCCGAGCAGGAGTACAAGTACCCCGGCCCGAAGCCCCAGACGCGCATCGCCGCCCTCATCATGATGGCCGACGCCGTGGAGGCCGCCTCCCGCGTGCTCAACGACCCCACGCCCTCGCGGATTTCGGCCCTGGTGGACAAGATCATCAACCACATATTCCTCGAGGGCCAGCTCGACGAGTGCGAGCTCACCCTCAAGGACATCCACGTCATCAAGTCCCGGTTCACCCGCATCCTCACCGGCATCCTGCACAAGAGGGTGGACTATCCGGGATTCGAGTTCAACAGGGAAGGCGGCGATGGCGAAGGTAAGCATAAGCAACCGCCAAAGGAAGATAAAGCTCGACAGAAAGCGGCTCGAGACGGACAGCCTGAAGGCCCTCAGCCTGCTTGGACTACAAAGGACAGAACTTAGCGTCCTTCTGGCCGGTCCCGAGCGGGTGCGGCAGTTGAACCGCACCTACCGCGGCCGGGACCACGCCACCGACGTCCTCTCCTTCCCCCTGCACGACCTGTCCCGGGGCTTCCCCGTGGAAAGCGAGATCCTCCTGGGGGACGTCGTCATAAACCCCGTGCGCGCCGAGGAGCAGGCGAGGGAGCAGGGGGTTGCCCTTGAGGAGGAACTGAGGCGCCTTCTGGTGCACGGGCTTCTGCACCTGCTGGGTTACGAGCACGAAGCCTCGCCGGAGCAGGCCCGCCGCATGAGGCGGAAGGAGCGGGACCTCCTCCGGAAACTCCGGCAGCCCTGAGCGCGCGCTACGCCCCGGCGGTGAGCACCCCGTGGACGACCCGCAGGAGGTCCTTCGCCTGGAAGGGCTTTTCCACCCACTCCCGGATGCCGGCCTCCCGCAGGCGCTCCTTCTCCCGTATCATGGGATAGCCGCTCACCGCCACGACCCTCAGCTCCGGCTTCCGGGCCGTCATCTGCGCGCTCATGGCGATGCCGTCTATGTCGGGCATGACGACGTCGGTGACCACGAGGCGTATCTCGTCCTGATGTGCGGCGAAGACCTCCAGGGCCTCCGCGCCGTCCCCGGCGGCAAGGACCCTGTAGCCCTGCTCGACCAGGACCTTCCGGACGAGGTCGCGGACCATCGCGTCGTCCTCCACCACCAGGACGGTCTCTCCCCGGCCCCTGGGCGCCGCGCCGGCCTCCGCGGCGGCCGCCGCCGGAGCGGAGAGGTCCTTCTCCTCCGGCAGGTAGATGAAAAAGCTCGTGCCCGTGCCCCGCTGGGTCCTGACGTCGATGAAGCCCTCGTGCTGCTTGACGATGCCGTAGACCTGGGCCAGGCCCAGGCCGGTCCCCCTCCCCGGTCCTTTCGTGGTGTAGAAGGGCTCATAGATGTGGGGGAGAACCGAGGCCGGAACGCCCTCGCCCGTGTCGGAGACCTCGAGGACCACCCAGTTGCCGGCGGTCATGGCCGGGAAGGGAGGCGCCTCGCCCTCCCGCAGGTCCATCCGGGAGAGGGCGAAGGCGAGCCTCCCTCCCTTGGGCATGGCGTCCCGGGCGTTGACGGCGAGGTTTACGAGGACCTGCTGCATCTTGGTAAGGTCCGCCCGCACCCTGTATGTCCCGGGGGCCGTCTCCACGGTAATCAGGATGTTTTCGGGGATGATCCTTCTCAGAAACCGGTGGAATTCGCCGAGGAAGACGTCCAGGTCGACTGTCTCGAACTCGCTCACGGACTTCCGGCTGAAGTCCAGTATCTGCTGGATGAGGTCGGCGGCCCTCTGTCCGCTCTGCTGGATGGCGTCTATCTGGGAGCGGACGTCCTCCGAGAGGGCCCTGTCGGTCAGGAGCATCTCGGAGTACCCGATGACGGAGGTCAGGATGTTGTTGAAGTCATGCGCGATGCCGGAGGCCAGCTGCCCGATGCCCGCCAGCCTTTCCTGGAGATTGAGCCTCCTCTCCAGCTCCCGGGCCTTGGTGACGTCCTTGAGGACGAGGACCAGGCCGCTTTCCTCCCCGCCGCCCCTTTGTATCGTCCGCGCGGCGATTTGAAAGGACGTCCCCGAGGGGCCCCGCACCTCGTGGCCCCTCAGGTCCGACGCGGAGACGAGGAAGTCCCTCGGGGGACGCCCCGCAATCTCGGAGACCACGTCGCCCACCCGGGCGCCCGCGAGGGTCCTGAGGTTGTCCAGGCCGATGGGGTTTGCCAGGACCACCCGCGACCCCTCGTCCAGGAGCACCACCCCTTCGGGCATATGGTCCACAAGGGTGTAGAGGGTGGTGTTTACGTCCCTCAATTCCTGTTCGGCCTTCTTCCGGGCGGTGATGTCGAAGATGACTCCGTCGATATGGGCCGGAGAGCCGGAGGCGGCCGGCACGGGCTGCCCCCGCTCCAGGAAATGGCGGACCTTGCCGTCCCGGTGCAGGATGCGGTATTCGAGCTGGAAAGGCCTGTTCTCCCTGACAGCCGTCTCCACGGTGCGCACCACCTCTTCCCTGTCCTCGGCAATGATAAGCCCGGCGATGGAGCAGACCTCGCCTGCTCCCGCCAGCTCCTCGGCCCGATAGCCCGTCATGGACTCCACGGCGTCGTTGAAAAACTGCATGCACGCCCCATCGCCCGGTGTCAGGCGGTACACAATGCCCGGAAGGCTCTCGGAGAGGGTCCGGTAGGAATGCTCGCTTCTTCTGAGGTTCTCCTCGGCCTTCTTCTTCTCGGTGACGTCCCGGGTGACGGCGAGAATGACGGTTTCGCCGCGTCCCTCGTCATAAAAGGGGACGGCATGAGACTGCATCCACCGCAGCGTCCCCCTCAGTCCGATGATGCGGAACTCCAGCTCGCCCCGCTCCCCCTTTGCCACCCGCTCGTTCATGGCCCTGACGGCGTCCACGTCCTCCGGGGCCACGACGGAGTACATGGACTTGCCGACGACCTGTTCCGGACGCTCCGCCTCCACCATGGCCAGCCCCGCGGGGTTCATCTGAAGGATAATGCCGTCGGTGGTCTCGATCTTGACGCACTCCGGCTCGGCCTCGATGATGGAGTGGAGAAAGCCCTCGCTGACGGCCAGCCTCTCCTCGGTCCTCTTGCGCCCCGTGATGTCCTCTCCGGAGCTGAGGGTTCCGATGACCGCACCGGCCGCGTCCCTGAGAACCCTGTTCTGCCACGCCACGATGCGCTCCTCCCCCGAGGGCTTGAGCACGGGATTCTCGTACCGCACGGCCGTGTCCCCGCGCCCGGCAAGCAGGTCGTCAAAGGCCCGTCTCATCTGGGGCCTCACCCGCTGGGGTATGAAATTCTCGAACCAGTCCTTCCCGACGATGTCGGCCTCCGCGTAGCCCAGGATCTCGCAGCCCGTCCTGTTGATGAGCTGCACTTCTCCCCGGGTGTTGAGGACGACGATCATGACGCCGGCCACGTCCAGGTACATCTCCGCCCTGTCGCGCTGCTCCCTCAGTGCCGCCGTGCGCTCCTGGACCTCTGCCTCAAGCCCCTTCTGGGCCTTCTTGAGGGCCTCCTCCTCGGCCTGGCCCCTCAGGAGCCTCTCCTCCATGGGCCCCAGCACGGTGCGCCTCTGCGCATACCAGAGCACCGCACCCATGAAAACCACAAAGACCGCCGAGACCACGAGGACGCGCAGGTGCAGGGCGAAGAGCTGCGCCTTGAGGGGGGCGAGGTCCAGAAGCACGGAGAGGGAAAGAAGCTTCCTCCCCCCGTGGACGACGCTGCGGGTAATCTCAAGGGTCTCCCCCCGGGGAGGGTCGCCTCCGTAGCGGGCGACCTCCACGCCGTCCGGCGCTACGGCCCGTATGCCCGCGATTTCCTCGTGCTCCTCCCCCCAGAGGTTCAGCGCTGTCTGCACCGCTGCCTCGTCGCCCCTGAGCAGGGCCTCCCGCGTGGCCTCGACCATCAGGTCCGTTTCATGCCCGGCGTGGGAAACCGCCTTCTCGATGAACAGATTTCTCTGGTAGGAGATGATGGCCGCATCCGCGAGGACCAGAAACAGAAGGAGCACGCCCATGAGGGCCAGGAGCGCCCGCGTGTAGCGTATCCTCACGGCCTGTCCTCCGGGCCGGAGGAGACCGGGAGAGCCGGCCGCAAGCTCCCGTCGTCCCCTGCTTCGGCAAGCTCCGCGGCTTTCTCAATCGCCACGGACGAACGAGAGCGGGCCCCGGGCATGAGAGCGGCGTCTCCCCAGGCTGCGGAAACCCCGTTGAAGGGGCCCCGGCGGAGGAAAAGACATGGTCCGAAGGCGATGCCCCTTGGCATGGAAAGAAGGTTCATATCCTTCTCTATTATAAATCGTTTCCACGCTTCCCAACCAAAAGCGCCCGAACAGACCGGCCTATCGGCCATTGTGAGGCAAAGCCCCTGCACACCGACTCTATTAAGCAGGCGGGCCCCGGCGTGTGTCTGTGACCGAAAACACCGGGGCTCCGGAGGCGTGGTACAATACCGGAGGAGCAACGTAAAGAGGAAAAAGCAATGCCGCTTCGGCAATGGATACGCAGTGCCAACTATGCCATCGAAGGAATCCTGCACGCCGCCAAGACCCAGCGCCACCTCCGCTACCACTTCTATGCTGCCGCCTTCGTGCTCGTGGGCAGCTACGCCCTGGGCGTTACACGGAACGAATTTCTCTTCATCTCCCTGGCGGTCATCGCGGTTTTAATGGTCGAGATGCTCAACTCGGCCATGGAGGCCATGGTGGACCTGTTCTCCCCCGAGTACAGCGAGCAGGCCCGAAACGCCAAGGACATAGCGGCAGGGGCGGTGCTCATCACCGCAGCCGGGGCCGCGGTGATGGGCACCATCATCCTTCTGCCGTACCTGAAGGACGTCTTTCGGAGAGGGCTCCCCACAAAGAACCATCCCCCCGACGAGATAGCGGTGATGGCCTTTGTCGTGGTGCTCATCGCGGTGGTCCTCATGAAGGCCTATTTCGGCAAGGGCCATCCCTTCAGCGGGGGGATTCCCAGCGGGCACGCCGCCCTGGCCTTTTCCATCTGGGTCTCGGTGACCTACTGCACCGGCAACCTGATGGCCTCCGTCCTCAGCCTCATTCTGGCCCTCCTCATCGCACAAAGCAGGATAGCCACCAAGGTGCACAAACCGGGCGAGGTGGCCCTGGGGGCAATCGTCGGGGCGGGCATCACGGCCCTGCTGTTTCAGTTTTTGTCATGAAAGAGCACGTGGAGAAGTTCCTCCGGTACATGCAGGTGCAGAGGGGCGTCTCCTCCAACACCCTCCGGGCCTACAGGAAGGCGCAACCCCCGGAAACTCCCGCGCTTTCTCACCGTGGACGAGGCCTTCGCCCTGGTGGAGAAACCCCGGGGAGACGACGTCCTCGTCCTCAGGGACAGGGCCATTCTGGAGCTTTTCTATTCAAGCGGCCTCCGGGTGAGCGAGCTTGTGGGCCTGGACACCGGGGACCTCAACCCGGGCGAAGGACTGGTCAAGGTGATGGGCAAGGGCAGAAAGGAGCGCATCGTGCCGGTGGGCCGGAAGGCCCTCGCGGCCCTCGGGGCGTACACGGCCCGGAGGCTCCACCTGAAACCGGAGAGCACCGCCCTTTTCCTCAACGCGCGCGGCGGGAGGCTCACGGCGCGGAGCGTGCGCCGCCTGGTGCGGCGGTACTCCCAGATGGAGGCCCTGAGCGGCAGGGTCACTCCCCATACGCTGAGGCACAGCTTCGCCACGCATCTTCTGCACGGGGGGGCGGACCTCAGGGTGATACAGGAGTTCCTGGGCCACGCATCGCTCAGCACCACCCAGAAGTACACCCACCTGGATGTGGCCCACCTGATGGATGTCTACGACAGGGCCCACCCGCTGGCCGAGGAGGACGACGAGCCCTCAGGAGCTTGAGGGACCAGGGCGGTAACGGAGAAACTCCTCGGGCAGCACGGCCTCTTCTTCCGAGGGACCCTCGCCGGGGGCGGCAATGGCCTCCGAGACGGCAAGAAGGGCAAACCCCCGCCCCGCTTCCCTCAGGCCCAGGGCTACCCTGTAGCTCCGTCCCGGCTCCACCGGCAGATAGGCGCTTCTCTCCCCCGGGGAGACGTCCACGTCCTTATAGCTCCCCTTCTGAAAGAGACGGTAGTCCGCCCCTGTCACGTCATAGAGGCGCAGGGTCAGCCGCTCGCTGCCGGGCCGCCCTTCGGGCAGCTCCCACCAGGCGAACAGGCGGGACGGGTCCACCGCAAAGACATAGACGCCCGCCTTCGCTTTGGCCGCTGGAGGCGGAGGGGGCGGCCCCGGCGGCTCGGGCTTCACGGGCTCGGGTGCCCAGGGAGGCATGGCGCCGGCGGCATAGGGAGGGCCCGAGAAGGCCTCATTCACTCCATCGAGCTCCTCCGGCCGCACCGGGGGTGAAGAGACGGGTGCCGCATCGTCCCTCTCGCTCCCCCTCTCCGGGCCGGGGCCTTCCGGCTTGCTCCGGCGGCCGGAAGACTCCGGCTTTTCGGCCGCAGAGGCGGCGGGACGTCCAAGGGGTCCAGTGGCGGGCGACACATCGGCGGGCTTCGGCGAGGGGCGAGGAACCTTTTTGCCTTTCGGGCGGCCCGCGGCGGGCGAAGACGCGGTCACCTCCGTCGCTTGGCGCGCGGCGCCTACCGGCGAGGAGCTTTTTTTGCCTCTTGGGCGCTTCCCCCGCGCCCGGGCGCTTCTGAGAAGCGCCTCGATGATGTCCGCCTTCCGCCGGGAGGCCGTCCCGACTCCCTCTTCCCTGGCAAGTGTGAGGAGTTCGCGCACTGTTTTCTCCTGGAGCTCCTTCTTTGTGAAAACACCCTTCCGCCCGGCGGACATTGCTGTATTTTAATCCTCCCCTCGCCTTTATACAAGCATATGCGAGGCTTTTCCGGCCCCTGCACCCCGGAGATGAGGGGTCAGTGTGCCGCTTCCGCCCAGTTGCGCCCTCTCCCCATCTCCACCTTGAGGGGCACCGAAAGCTCCACCACCCCCTCCATCTCTTTTCTGACGAGCCGGGATACCTCGGGCTCCTCCGCCTCCGGGGCCTCAAAGAGCAGCTCGTCATGCACCTGAAGGATCATCCTGGCACGGAGCCGCCCGTCCTTCAGGCGGCGGTTGATCCGGACCATGGCCAGTTTGATGATGTCGGCGGCCGAGCCCTGCATGGGCGTGTTGACGGCCAGGCGCTCCCCCAGAAGGCGGGTGCTCCTGTTTCTGCTCCTCAGCTCGGGTATGGGCCGCCGCCGACCCATGAGCGTGGCCACGTAACCGTCCCTCGCGGCCTGCTCCAGCACGGAGGAAATGTACGCGCTCACCCCGGGGTGGCTGGCGAAATAGGCGGTTATGTACCGCTGGGCCTCCTCCCTGCTTATGCCCAGGGACTCGGACAGGCCGAAGGGGGATATGCCGTAGACGACGCCGAAGTTCACCGACTTGGCCACCCTGCGCATCTCGGGGGTCACCTCCCCGGGCGTGACTCCGAAGAGCTCCGAAGCCGTCCGTGCATGGATGTCCCTGTTTTCGTGGAAAGCCGCCCCGAGGGCGGCGTCCCCGCTCAGGTGTGCAAGGAGGCGGAGCTCTATCTGCGAGTAGTCCGCCGAGAGGAGGATGTTTCCCTCCTCGGCCGCGAAGCACTCCCTGATGCGCGCGCCCCAGGCGCCGCGGATGGGTATGTTCTGCAGGTTCGGTTCCGTGCTGGAGAGCCTGCCGGTGGCCGTGACCGTCTGGTTGAAGGACGTGTGCAGGCGCCCGGTCTCCTTGCGCACCAGGCGCGGCAGGACGTCCACGTAGGTGTTCTTGAGCTTGGCCAGGGTGCGCCAGTTCAGGACCTCCCGGGGAAGCTCGTGCTCCCGGGCCAGCTCTTCCAGGACGCTCATCTCCGTGGAGTACCCCGTTTTCTTTCTCTTCCCGGGCTTCATGCCCAGGCGCTCGAAGAGCACCCGCCCGAGCTGCCGGGGGGAGTTTATGTTGAACTCCTCGCCCGCCAGGAAGTATATGCGCTGCTTCAGCGACTGAAGCTCCCGCACGAGTTCCTTGCTCAGCTCGGCGAGCCTCCCGGCGTCCATGCGCATGCCGGCCTCCTCCATGTCCGCAAGCACGGTAAGAAGGGGCATCTCCATCTCGTAGTAGGCCCGGTCGAGCCCCTCACGGGATATCCTTGCAAAGAGCACGTCCTCCAGCTCGCGGGCAAGCTCGGCCTCCTCGGCCATGTACTGTGCGGCCTCCCGCACCTCCAGGGCGGCCAGGCCGGCGCTCCCGTTCAAGGTCTTCTTCCTCTTCGAAAGATACTCAAGCGCCAGTGTTTCCAGCGTGTGCCCGGCCCTCAGGGGGTTCAGCAGATACGAGGCCACCATGACGTCAAGGAGCGTACCCCGCAGCTCGCGCCCCCCCTCCGCCCGCAAGGCAAGGATGTCCTTTTTCATGTCATGGCCGGCCTTGCTGACGCGCTCGTCCTCAAAAAGCGGGGCCAGGAGCCCCAGGACCAAGGCCAGGTCCATCTGCCGGGGCGTGCCCTCGTACCTGTGGGCCAGGGGGACATAAACGCTCTCCCCCGCGGGGGTGGAAAGGGACAGGCCCAGAAGCCCCTCCCCCTCCGGAGCCAGGGTGCGCAGGGCGAACTCGTCCCTTACGCCCTCCAGAATTTCCCGGAGCCTTTCCTCCGTGAGGACGGCCTCGAAGGCCCGGCCGGCCGAGCTCTCCGGGATTCTCTGCATGAGGGAGGTGAAGCCGCGTTCCCGGAATATCCTGAGGAGGGCCTGCCAGTCCGGCTCCTTCAGGGCGATGTCCCCTTCCCGTATCTCCAGGGGCACGTCGCACCGTATCTCGGCCAGCCGCCTGCTGAGCTCGATGGTCTCCCTGCCTTCGGTGACCGTCTTTCTGAGCCTCTCCTTCTCGATGCGCCCGGGGTTTTCCATGAGCTCCCCCAAGGAGCCGAAGCGGCCGAGCAAATCCTTGGCCGTCTTGTCCCCCACGCCCTTCAAGCCCGGTATGTTGTCGCTGGCGTCCCCCACGAGGGCCATGTACTCGACGATGCGCGCCGGCGGCACGCCGTAGCGCTCCGTGACGTACTCCTCGCCCAGCACCCTGTCCTTCATCGGGTCGTAGACCTTTATGGGGCCGCCCACGAGCTGCAGCATGTCCTTGTCGCTGGTGACGATAAAGACCTCCATGCCCCTCCCCGCCCCCCACTGGGCCAGGGTGGCCAGGACGTCGTCCGCCTCGTAGCCCGCGACCTCGAAGACGGGGATGCGAAACGCCCGTATGAGCTCCTTGATGAGGGGTATCTGCTCGACGAGCTCATCGGGGGTTTCCTTGCGGTGCACCTTGTACGCGGCGTACATCTCGTGGCGCTCGGTGCGCTCGGGCCTGTCGAAGGAGACCACCAGGGCGTCGGGCCTTTTCTCGCGGACGATTTTCATGAGCATGTTGGTGAAGCCGAAGGCGGCGTTGGTGGGCCTGCCCTGGGGGTCCGTGAGCCCCTTGATGGCGTAAAAAGCCCTGTAGATATAGGAATTTCCGTCAATAAGGTACAGGGTCATGCGCTAAGTTTACCACAGAGGCAGAGGGGGGCGGTCCCCGTCCCGGACGCGGTACAAAAAGCGCCGCTAACGTGTTAGAGTATTATTCTCAGGTTCTTTCATGAGGAGGCGCGCCATGAAGAGATTTCCCATGACCCCCGAAGGCCACAGAAAGGTGAAGGAGGAGCTCGAGAGGCTCCTCAAGGTGGAGCGCCCCCGGAACGTTCGGGACATCGCCGAGGCCAGGAGCCACGGGGACCTCTCGGAGAACGCCGAATATCATGCTGCCAAGGAAAGACAGTCGTTCATAGAGGGCAGAATCCAGGAGCTTCAGCAGAAGCTGGCCCGCGCCCAGGTCATCGACCCGTCGCAGTTGAACCACGACAGGGTTGCCTTCGGCGCCACCGTAACGCTCCTGGACCTGGACACCGACGACGAGGTCACCTACACCCTGGTGGGAGAGGAGGAGGCCGACGCCAAGCACGGGAGAATCTCCCTGTCCTCCCCCGTGGGCAGGAGCCTTCTGGGCAGGGCCGTGGGCGACGAGGTCCGGATAAAGGCCCCTGCCAGGATGCTCAGCTACGAAGTCCTGGATGTCACCTTCCAGTAGAGCTTCAATACCCCGCGGGGCGGTGCGGAGCTTCGGGGCGCGCGTCCTTGACAACAGCGAAGTGAAGAAGGACACGTACGTTCTCCGCTTCTTCCCCCTCGCGGAAACACTCCCGCCCAGGCCGGGGCAGTTCTACATGGTGGGCGTGGGGACCGGCCTGGAGCCGCTTCTGAAAAGGCCCTTCTGCATGTTCGACCACGAGGAGGGCCGGGTGCACATCCTCTACCGCGTGCGGGGACGGGGCACGGAGCTTCTGAGACGCGTCCGTCCGGGGGAGACCCTGGCGGTCCTGGGCCCCCTCGGAAACGCCTATCCCCTGCCTCCCCGGGGCAAGACCCCCGTGGTGGCCGCCGGAGGGACGGCCATAGCCTCGGTCTTCCCGCTCATCAAGCATCTCAAGGGGAAGGCCGCGGTCATCTACGGGGCCAGGACCGTGGAGGAGATGGTCATGATGGAGGAGCTGGAGGGCATCGCCCGGAGGCTCGTCCTCTGCACCGAGGACGGCACCTGCGGCTCCGCGGCCATGGTCCCCGGGATGCTCGATGAGTTCGGTCTGGGGCCGGAGCACTTCCTCTACGTCTGCGGCCCCCGGGGCATGGCACGGGCCGTGCTCCGGCTGGCCGCGGAGAGGTCGGTCAAGGGGGTGGTCTCCCTCGAGGAGTTCATGGCCTGCGGCATAGGCGCCTGCATGGGCTGCGCCGTGCGCACGCCCGGGGGATATCGGCGGGTCTGCAAGGAAGGCCCCGTCTTCAAGCTCGACGGGGTGGTCCTCTGAACACGGCCGTCTCGATAGGGAAGCTCAGGCTTAAGAACCCGGTGATGACCGCCTCCGGCACCTTCGGCTACGGGGAGGAGTACGCCGAGTTCTACGACTTGGGCCGCCTCGGGGCGGTGGTGATGAAGGGCATTTCCCTCAGGCCCATGCAGGGCAACCCCGCCCCCCGCATCTGGGAGACCCCCTGCGGGATGCTCAATGCCATCGGGCTTCAGAACGTGGGCTTGAAGAGCTTTCTCAAGGAGAAGCTTCCCTTCATCCGGCAGTTCGACACCGCCGCCGTGGCCAATGTCCTGGGGAGCACGCCGGCGGAGTACGTCAAGCTCGCCCGGGCCCTGGACGAGGCGGGCCTTGACGGCATCGAGCTGAACGTCTCCTGCCCCAACGTGAGCAGGGGCGGCATGGCCTTCTGCGCGAACACCCGGATGCTCGGCAGCCTCGTGGGCAAGGTCCGGGCCGCGGTGAAAGGGGCCACCCTCATCGTCAAACTCTCCCCCAGCGCCCCGGACATCAAGGCCGCCGCCCGCGCCGCGGAGGACGCCGGGGCCGAGGCGGTCTCCCTCATAAACACCCTGCCGGGGATGGCCATGGACCTGGAGAAAAGGAGGCCCGTCCTGGGCAATGTCGTCGGGGGGCTCTCCGGACCCGCCATCAAGCCCGTTGCCCTGCGCATGGTCTGGGAGGCGGCCGGCGCGGTGAGCGTGCCGGTCATCGGCATGGGCGGCATCATGAACGCGCGGGACGCCCTGGAGTTCATCCTCGCCGGGGCCCGGGCGGTGGCCGTGGGAACCGCCAATTTCGTCACTCCCACCGCCGCGGTGGACGTCGTGGAGGGCATCGAGAGCTACATGAGGGACAAGGGCATCGAGGACATCAACGACCTCGTGGGCGGGCTCCTGGTTGATAACCCTGACCACTGATTTCGGCTCCATCGACCCCTTCGTCGGCCAGATGAAGGGCGTCATCCTCCGCATCCACCCCGAAGCGGTCATCGTGGACCTTACGCACGGCATCCGGCCCCAGGGCATCCGCGAGGCGGCCATCGCCCTCGGCGACAGCGCGGGTTATTTTCCTCCGGGCACCGTCCACGTGGCCGTGGTGGACCCGGGCGTGGGCTCGAGCCGCAGACGGCTGGCCCTTGAGGCGGGCGGGCATCTCTTCGTCGGCCCGGACAACGGCGTTTTCACATCCGTCATCACCGCGAGCCCGCGTGTCCGCGCCCACCACGTGGTGGCCGAGCAGCTTTTCCTCGAAAGCCCCGGCAGGACCTTTGACGGACGCGACGTCTTCGCCCCCGTGGCCGCCCACCTGGACAAGGGGCTGCCCCTCACCGAGGTGGGCCCCGAGGTCACGGATTACGTCCTTCTGCCGCTCCCGCGGCCCCTCCGGGAAGGCGGATGTATCCGCGGAGAGGTCATCCACGTGGACGCCTTCGGAAACGCCATCACGAACGTCACCGCGGAGGACCTCGCCTCGTTGGGAGAAGAGCAGAACGTGCGGGTCCTGGCAGGTGGCGCCGAAACGCCCCTGGCGGAGTATTACGCCCAGACCGAGGGCCGGGGACCGGGCGCGCTGATAAACAGCGCCGGGCGGCTCGAGGTCTTCCTCTTCGGTGCACGCGCGGCCGAGGCCTTGGGCCTCCGGGTGGGCGACGAGGTTCTGGTCA
>JARRLN010000026.1 GCA_037386965.1 Nitrospirota bacterium | reverse complement strand
GTCCGGGGCATCCCGAACTTCAGCCTCAGGTCCACCACCGGCACCACGCCCCCCCTCAGGTTGATCACCCCCCGCATGAACTCCGGGGTCTGCGGCACCTTCGTGATGCTCGTCAGGTCCAGCACCTCCCGCACCTTCGCTATCTCCAGAGCGAAGATTTCATTGCCCAGCGTAAAACTCAGGTACTGCGTAGAGCTGATTGACGTCTCAGTTGCCATGTGCTTCTCCTTTCCTTCACCCAGACGGGACGCGCTCGCATGCGCCGCCTTTGGAATTATCGAGGTGTTCGTATAGCCGTGCGGCATCTATGATCAAGGCAATGGAGCCGTCTCCCAGAATCGTCGCCCCCGAGAACCCCTGCATCTTCTTGAAGGCTGCCCCCAGGGGCTTGATGACCGTATGGTGCTCGCCGATGACTTCATCGACCACAAAACCGACCTCGTCTCCTCCGACGTTCGATACCACGACCTGTTGAACGAGAGGGACACTGCCGTTGCTGCCGAAGACCTCCCTCAGGACAACATAGGGCAGCGGGTGTCCGCGGAGGCTCAGAAGCCGGCGCAGGTCGGAGGACATCTCCACCTGGCTGACTTCGATGCATTCCTCCACCGAGGCCAGAGGAAAGACGAAACGCTCCGGCCCGACCCGCACCAGGAGCCCTTCGATTATGGCGACGGTGAGGGGCAGTCTGAGAATGAACGCCGTCCCCTTTCCCTCCTCGCTTTGCACCTCCACGGTCCCGCGCAGGGATTCCACCCCCTTTTTGACGACGTCCATGCCGACCCCCCTGCCGGAGACCTCGCTGACGGAGCGGACGGTGGAGAAACCCTGTGCGAAGATGAACTGGCTCAACTCCTGCTCGTGCACCGGCGCGTCCGGGGCTATCAAACCCTCCTGGACGGCCCTTTGCCGTATGGATGCGAAATCCAGGCCCGCCCCGTCGTCACCGACAACCACGACAACGTGCGAGCCGGAATGAATCGCCTGGACGCGGAGGGTGCCCTGGCGCGGCTTGCCCTTCCCTTCCCGTACGTCGGGAGGTTCGATGCCATGGTCGATGCAGTTTCGGATCACATGCACCAGAGGCTCGTTCAGGCGCTCGATGACGTTCTTGTCGAGTTCCGTCTCCTCCCCCTCGGTGACGAAGGCGACCTCGCGGCCGAGCTCCGAGGACAGGTCCCTCACCAGCCTCCGGAACTTGCCGAAGAGCGAGCCGATGGGCACCATCCGCAGGCTCATGGCGTTGTCGTGCAACTCGGTGATAAGGCTTTCCATCTGCTCCGAGACGCCGCGGAGATTCGCCGCGCCCTCTCCGGTGGAGTGTTGTGCAAGCTGCGCCTGCACGGTGACCAGCTCTCCCACGAGGTCCACCAGCTTGTCGAGCTTTTGTGAAGGCACCCGCACCACGCGCGATTCGTCCCGTTCGCGGCGCTCCTTCAACCTCTCGCGCATGACGTGCTGCTCCATCAATGCAGCATCCACGGCGCCGTCCCGGACGAGGCCCCTTTCCACGAGCATCTCACCCAGGAGTTCTTGCTCGCGGAGCACCGCGTTCAGCTCATCGCTGGAGATATTTCCGCGCTCCATGAGAATCTCGCCGAGCCGCTTGTAGGCAGACTCTTCACCAGAATCCACTTCGGACAACGCATCGATGACCAGCTCGGCGTCGTCCTCGACGAAGATGAAGACGTCGCGGATTGCCGCCGCGCCCTTCTCCGTGGTAAGGATGACGTCCCACGAGGTGTAGCACCGCTCCACGTCGAACTCCGGCAGCGAAGGAATTCTGTCCGCGTGGGCCACCACGAAGCACTTGCCCATTTCGCGCAGCTCGTCGGTGAGAAAAACAGGATTGACTCCGCGGGTATAGCTCGTCGGGGACGGTGTGAACCTGATGCGGTAGGTCGTCTCCCCGGAAGAGCCGTGCGGCTCCTCACCGGAAGGGGAAGGCTGGCCGCCCCCCTGGGGTGCGGCCGACGTGCCCAGAAGGCTCCGCATGTCGTTCAAGAGGTCGGCCGGGACTTCCTGGGCCTCGGACTCCAGGTCCTCGAGAAGCGTGCGCATGCAATCCCGGACGGCCAATCCCATGTCCACGAGATTTCTGCTGACGGCCACGCGACCGGCACGGACGGCCTGAAAGACCGCTTCCATTTCATGCGCCAGGGCGGCTATGTTCTTGAAGCCGAACATCGCACCCGAGCCCTTGATGGTATGCAGGGCACGGAACGCGCGCGCTACGGGCTCGGTGTCCGCAGGGGTCTCTTCGAGCTCCAGGAGAGCCTCCTCCAGAATCTCCAGGAGCTCCCGGGCTTCTTCCCTGAAAATATCGATATAGCGGTCCCTCATGTCTTCTCTTCGGAGCCGTCAGCCGCCCGAACCCACATGCATCGGGCGTCACAGATGTTTTTACAGCCCCTCGGGCGCGCGTAGCCCGCGCGTGCCAGAGCCTCGGCCAGTACCTCCGGCATGGGGCCCTGCATCGAAATCGCCTTCTGCATCCCAAGGGCCGTCAGCGTCGCGGAGCACAGAAGCTCGATGAAGGCCAGGTCGACCTTGGTGACGTCCTTCATCCGCAGGCGCAGGGTCTCGCATCCCGCAAGCTCCTTCAACAAGACCTCGCGAAGAGGGGTCCGCATTTCGATGGTCAACGCACCGGCAAGCCCGATGGTGCAGGCGCCGCCCCGTGCCTCGACCGTTATGTCTCCGGCCTTGCTCATTTGATGAATTTCTGGACCACTTTCACGAGCTGCTCGGGGGCGAAAGGTTTGACTATCCATCCGCAGGCCCCCGCCTCCCGCCCCTCCTGCTTTTTCGTCTCCTGCGACTCGGTGGTCAGCATGAGGAAAGGCTTGTACCGGAACTGGGGGAACGTCTTCATCCGCGTGATGAGCTCGATGCCGTCCATGTCGGGCATGTGAAGGTCCGTGATGACCATGTCGATGTCCCCCGAGGCGGCCTTGCTCAGGGCGTCGGGCCCGTTGGCCGCTTCGACCACGGAGTAGCCCGCGTCCCGGAGAGTGAAGGTCATGAGCTGCCGTATGG
Organism: Nitrospirota bacterium; assembly: GCA_037386965.1. Classification (NCBI taxonomy): domain Bacteria; kingdom Pseudomonadati; phylum Nitrospirota; species Nitrospirota bacterium. The sequence continues at coordinate 40,953 of JARRLN010000026.1, read as the reverse complement.
ACACCGAGTCGTCCACTATCAATATCGTCCCGTTCATGGAGACACCTCCCTCTGTCGTGCCAGCGGCGGTTTCCGTGTACGCTCAGAAGATGGTGACGTTGTTTTCCGCATCCTGCAATCCGTACCTGCGCGCCGCGCCGACCTCTGTATTCTCATCCGCATCGTCCGGGGCCTCTCCTCCCACGGTCGAGGCCATGACGTCCCGTTCCGCCTGCATGGTATAGAGGCCCTTGAGCCACTCCAAATCGGCCCCCTCTTGCATATGCAACGGCGTCTCGCCCGCTCTGCGCAGGACCGAGGCCATCGCCGCCAGTTCCGCAGTCAGGGTTTCCAGAGGGCCCGTCACGTGTTCTATGCGTTGACGGGTTATGTCCTGAAACTGCATGGATACGACGATTCCGCTTATGTCTCGCGCCAGAGCCTCGGATTGTCCCGTCAGGGAGTCCAGGTCGTTCTTCGTCCTCCCGAGCACGTTGTCGATACGCATCAGGGCTTCGTCCACGACGCTTTCCGCCCCGTGGGATATGCCCTTGCAGTCGGCGTTCTTCTTGGCGGCGTGTGACCGGATCGTTGCCAGGCTCCCCGTAATCTGTGCGATGACGTGCCTGATTCTGGCTGCGGCGGCACTGGAGTTGCCCGAGAGTTTCCGGACTTCGTCGGCCACCACGGCAAATCCTCTTCCCTGCTCGCCGGCGTGTGCCGCCTCGATGGCGGCGTTCAGGGCAAGGAGGTTCGTCTGGTCGGCAATGTATTCTATTTCGCCCATGGTGTCGGTGACCGAATCGACGTGGGACTGCAGGGATTGCATGTCCGCGAGTACGCTGTCGATGACGACCACCATGCTCTTGAGGCTATCGATAACGTCCCGCAGGGCGTTTCCGCTCATGGAAAGGAGAGACTCGCCGCCCTCCTCGCCGGCCATCCTGTCAAAGGCCAGCGAGACGCCTTCGGCCTGCTGGCGGGCGCGCCGGACGATGCTCGAAAAGCTCTCTCCGATGTCCGTGGCGGCTCGCTCCGTGTGCTGCACGATCTCGCCCAGCTGATTCGTCATGACGGGAAGCAGTGCCTTCTTCTCCTCGAGAATCTCGGCCAGCGGAAGAATGTTGCTCGTCGCGTTGTCCACAAGCTTCCTGGTCTCTTCACCGGCGGCGGCCTCAAAGTCCCGGTGCCGCCGCGATACGTGCCGCATCACAAGGAGAAGCGAAACCCCCCATGCGCCCGTCGCCGCCATCAACCGCACGTTTTCGGCTTGCAGGAAGGCGGCGGCCCAGAGGGGAAGCATAATGAGAGCAAGGGGAAGAAACGAAGACTTCCTCATGAAAGCTCCCTCCTTCCGCGGCGGGGAGAACATGTTGGAAACGGAGAACATCCCCTCAGACGGGGCTCCGCCGCCGGGATGGCGGCCATCTCGTAAGGAGGAGAAGGCGCCCGCGTTTGCATTCTTCTCGTAAGCCTCATGCCGGGTTCTCCTTCAGCCGTCCTCGGCCCGTCCGTTCCGGCATTCGAGGGCATTGCGCAACTCGCTCAATCTCCACGGGAAGGAAAGGCAGACATCGACGTCCTGTACCGTCCCCCGCTGCCTGCACGCGTCCTCCGCACCGGCCAGTATCGTCCGTATCTCGGGATGCAGACTTTTTATTCCCCGGATAAGCCGCAATGCAGCCTCCATGTTCAAGACGTTTTTCCCCAAGACCACGACGAGGGCGTGAAAGTTCAGAAATTCGGAAAGGGATTTCGCCCGTACCACGGAGTCGGTCACATAAACCTCGTACCCCGCGCCGTTGAGGCTTTCCTTGAGAATGTTCAGGCGCAGTATCTCCTCACCTATGATGAGCACCCTGCATGCCAGCCTTTCGTCGGACGTTGCACGTTTCACCATGTTTTCCTTTCCACCAAACCACTCACAGAGACAATTCAAAAAGGATGCCATGGCCGGAACGTCCGCGGCGGGGCGAGGGAAAGCTGAAAAGACGGGCGTTTAAGCCGCCTTGAAAGAATACTGCGGTTTGGGGAGAAGGGTGCCGGTGTGCCAAGGCACAAATTGTGCCAGGCACACGCTGGACCTGTCGCGCCTACGCGTCGGCGGTCGAGATGTCGTGTTCGCTGAGCTTCCTGTAGATGGTGCGCCGGCTCATGCCCAGAAGCCGTGCAGCCCTGGTCTTGTTCCAGGCGGACTTCCGCAGGGCGTGCAGTATCTTCTCTCTTTCGTCTTCCGATGAGGGCAGGAGAGGCGTCCTGAAGCAACAGAGCTCGGGAGGGAGATCGTCGGTCGTGATGATCCCGTTTCTCGTAATGACCAGGGCGCGCTCGATTACGTGTTCCAGCTCCCTGACGTTTCCCGGCCAGTCATAGCTCGTGAACGCGCTGAGGGCGTCCTCTGAAACGCCCTCGATGTGTTTTCCGAGCTTGTCGTTCAATTTGCCGAGGAAGTGGGCGACAAGGGGCTCTATGTCCTCGCGCCGCTCCCTGAGAGCCGGCGCCCGGATTTCGACGACTTTCAGCCGGTAGTAAAGGTCCTCTCTGAAGGTCTGCCTTTTCACCGTCGTCCTCAAATCCCTGTTGGTCGCCGCTATGACGCGCACGTCGACCGGAACCGGCCTTGAGGCGCCCACGGGCTGCACTTCTCTGTTCTGCAGCACGCGCAGCAGCCGGAGCTGCAGAGCCGGGGGAATGTCCCCGATTTCGTCGAGGAAGATGGTCCCGCCGTCGGCGGCCCGGAACCTGCCCAGGCGGTCGCTGACCGCGCCGGTGAATGAGCCCTTCACGTGTCCGAAGAGCTCGCTCTCAAGGAGGTTCTCCGGCAGCGAGGAGCAGTTCACCTTGATATAGGGCTTTCCCCTGCGGCCGCTTTTCCTGTGGATGGCGTCCGCAACGAGTTCCTTGCCCGTCCCGCTCTCCCCGGTGACGAGCACCGTGGAGTCCACCGTGGAAACCGCCTCGACGAGGCTGTATACCTCCTTCATCCGGTCGCTCTTGCCGACCATGACGCCGCAGTGGTCGCGCTCCTCGAGCCTCCTCTCCAGCGCAGCCACCCGCGTCTCATCGCGCACAAGCAGCACCGCACCGAGCAACGAGTGGTCGAAATCGACCAGCGGCGTGCATGACAGGGAGACGACCCTCTTGTGCCCCGTGCACTCGATGCGCCCCGTGTCAACGGGCCTGCCGGTGCGAAGGGTCTCCGCTATCACGCCCAGGCAACCCCTACAGCGGCTGCCCATGACCCCGTCGTACCTCTCTCCTCTCAAGTGGCCGTCCCAGTGTCCGCAAATCGAATGAAGGGCCCGGTTGTCCTCGAGGACCGTGGTGTCGGGCCCCACCATGAGCACGCCGTCCCTGAGCCCGGTGACGATGGCGTCCAGGTTGGCCCTGTTTCTTTCCTTTTCCTCGACGAGGACCTTGTGCCTGAGGGCCATGCCGGTAATCCTCAGGAGAGTGTTCTGCCGGATGGGCTTCATCACGTAGTCGTAGACCCCGAGACGCACCGCCTCGCTCGCCGTATCCACCGAGGGCGCCCCCGTGATGATGACGACGGGGCACAGAGGGCGCGCTTCCTTTATCTCCTTGAGGAAGTCCAGGCCGGAACAGCCCGGCAGAATGACGTCCATGAAAATCAGGTCGAACGTTTCGGAAGACAGAAGGGTCAAGGCCTCATCGCGCTCCGCCGCCGTGCTGACGTCATAGCCCGCGTCGGATAGGAAAGCCGAGAACGTAAACCGGATGCTTTCCTCGTCGTCAACGACCAGGATGCGCTCGTTCACTGCATCTCCCCGGCCGGCAGCTCTATGGAGACCCGTGTATACTCCCCTTCCCGGCTCTCGATGGAGAAAAACCCTCCGTGGTGAAGAATGATGTTCTTGCTGATGCTGAGCCCGAGCCCGGTTCCCTCCCCGCCTTTCTTCGTCGTAAAGAAAGGCGTCATGACCTTTTCGAGGAGGTCTTCGGGGATGCCGACGCCGAAGTCGCACATGTCCGTGCGGACACATGTCCTTCCCGCGTTTTCGCAGAGCTCGCATCGTATTTCCAGGATTTTCCTTTCGTCGGACTTGGGGAATCTCTCGTTCAAGGCATAGCGGGCATTATTGATGATGTTGAGGAAAACCTGTTCCACCTGGTAGGGAATGACATGGACGTCGGGCAGGTCGTCCGGGATGACGATGCGCAGGTCGATCCCGTCCCGTCTGACGTAAGCCCCGGTCAGGGAGAGGACCTCCCCGATAATGTCCCGCATGCTGACGTAGTGCTTCGTGTCCCGCTGGTGCCGTGTAAAGGAAAGGAGGCCCCTGACGATGCGGGAAATCCTGTCCCCATCGCGGATGACCCGCATCGCGATGCTCTTGTTCTCGCCCGGGGGCAGCCTGTTGGCCAAAATCTGCGCGTAGTTAATGATGCCGTTTATGGGGTTGTTGATCTCATGCGCCACGCCCGCGGCAAGCTCTCCCACCGATGCCAGTTGCGCGGAACGGACGGTCTCCTGCTGGAGGGACAGTTTTTCCGTCGCGTCGCGCAAATACGTGACAAACCCCTTCACCTCCCCGCTGGCGGTGTTCACGTATCTTTCCGCGCGAACCTCCAGCCACCCCTCACCCCCGTCCTCACGGGCAAACTGGATGAATTGACGGTAGGCTTCCCCCCCATCCATCGTCTCTCCGATAGTGCAGTTTTCACAGGGTAAGCTCTTGCCGCGGAAGATCTCATGGCATTTCCTTCCCGCAAGCGGCTCGTGGCGCTCGTACCACTTCTTCACGGCACTGTTGGCCGCTATCATCGCAAAGTTCATGTCGAAAATGCAGATACCGTCTTGCGACGTGTCCAGTACGTCCATCAGGATGCGGCGCTCCTCGTCTGTGAACATCTCAGGTCCACCTCCGGTCGTTCATCGCATCCCTTCGGAAAACACCACTTTCTCCCGTGAGGGACGAAATACGTCCTTCTATATGGACAATGTACATCAAGGACAACTCCCAGGCCGTGACACCTATCACAGAGACATCATCCGGCTTCAAAAAAGGCCGGACCCGGAGAAATTCGTTCGGGCGAGGGGCGCTGTCGACTGTTTTTCTCGCTTCCCTGCACGAAGGCGGCTGTCACGCCCGGAAGAGGCACCTCCATGGGCCACGGCAGACCGGTCGGGAGATGTCCGGCATTTCCCCCGGGCAAAATGAACCCGAAGGGTCGAGGGCACCGCGGGCGTCGGCTCCCCTTATCGTGGGGCATCCCTTACGGCAGATTACTCTTTCGCCACAAGCCCTTTCGGAATCCTTCCGCACCGGGCCGAATTGACAGGCCCCGCCCTTTGTGAAAAGATTTGTACAGGAAAAGAGTACGTCGCTCAGGGAGGCCGTTATGATTACTCTAAGCGTCATCAAGGCCGATGTCGGGGGTTTTGTCGGCCATACCTCGATTCATCCCGACCTGATGAAGAAAGCCCAAGAGAAGCTGAACGAGGCCGTCGGTGCGGGGACCCTCACGGACTTCCGCGTCATGCACTGCGGCGACGACCTCGAGCTCATCATGACGCACCCCCACGGCATGGACGACGAAAAAGTCCACAAACTGTCCTGGGACACGTTTGAAACCTGCACCGAGGTGGCCAAAGGGCTCAAGCTCTACGGCGCGGGACAGGACCTTCTCTCCGACGCCTTCAGCGGCAACGTCAAAGGAATGGGGCCGGGCGTGGCCGAGATGGAAATCGAGGAGCGCAAGAGCGAGCCGGTGATTGTGTTCATGGGGGACAAGTGCTCCCCCGGGGCGTGGAACCTGCCCCTTTTCCGGATGTTCGCCGACCCCTTCAACAGCCCCGGACTGGTCATCGACCCGGCGATGCACGAGGGCTTCAGGTTCGAAGTGCTGGACGTGAAGGAGCAGAAAACGATTGAACTGACCTGTCCCGAGGACATGTACGACCTGCTGATGTTCATAGGCGCGCCGGGGCGCTTCATGCTGAAGAATGTGTACCGGAAAAGCGACGGCATGGTCGCCGTCGCGGCGTCCACCCAGAAGCTGAGCCTGGTGGCCGGGCGCTATGTCGGCAAGGACGACCCGGTGGTCGTCGTCCGGTGCCAGTCGGGCCTTCCGGCCGTCGGCGAAGTGCTCGAGGCCTTCTCGTTCTCCCATATGGTGGAGGGATGGATGAGGGGCTCCCACCACGGTCCTCTCATGCCGGTTTCGTTCGAGACGGCGCATCCTTCCAGGTTCGACGGCCCCCCGAGGGTCATCGCCGCAGGCTTCCAGCTCTCCGGGGGCAAGCTGGTGGGGCCGCGCGACATGTTCGACGACCCGGCGTTTGACGGGACGAGGCAGCAGGCCGTCACGATTACGGAGTACCTGAGGCGGCACGGCCCCTTCGAGCCTCACAGGCTGGGACTCGAGGACCTGGAGTACACGACGATGCCGAAACTCATGGACAAGCTCAAGGACAGGTTCAAGCAGTAGAGCGCGAAGAAGCAGGCGGGCTCGGAAACGGAAAGGTATTCCCGGAGTGGAAAAGCATGAGCGCCTATGAGGATCTGGCCGAAGGGCTCGCCGCCGGCGACCTGCACGTCTACGCGGTCGGGGCTCACGGGGGCGGCGCCGGGATGGTCGACGCCGAAGTGCGCGTAAGAAGGGGCGGGGACGATGCCTACCTGATGATGTGCAAGATGTTCTCCGGTGCGGGAGAATACTACAGGCCCTGGACGGAGCTTTACAACGTCAGGGAGAGCGTCAAACTCGGAAACACGGAAATCGGCTATGTGGACTCCGCCCTGGAGGACGCCCTCCTCGGGTTTTTCGCGAAGAGCCTTTCCGGCGGCGGCAAGCTGTTCGTGGAATACCTCCATGACGAAGAGACCGCGGTCGGCTTGAAACGGGGCTTTCCGGAAGCCGTTACGCGGCTTGGCTATAAGATGCTCCGGGTGGGTTTTACCTGGTTCAAGGACTGGTACTACCCCGAGGGGTTCCGCGAAGGCGGCCGGAAATTGCAGGGCGAAAAACCCCTGGACGAGGAAAACAGGTCCCGCCAACTCAGAAAGATTGGCAGAGAGGTCGAGGATTTCCTGCAGAGGAAGCCGGAGTCCGAACCGGCAGACGCGTATTGGGAAAGGGTGGGCCGGAGGGCACGAGGGGTGCTTGAGCAGATAGACGCCGCGGTGTCGCCTGCTTAGCCGTTTTCCTCGTGCGTGCGTCTATTGCGTTCCGGCGTGCCCTCTCATGAGAGGGCGGAAATACAAAGAGGGACGCCTCACCGCGCGGCTCATTTCAAAACCAGGCCCCAGAGCACTCCTCGAGGTAAAGGACAAATGAAGAGGACGGCCGCCTTACTGCTCCTGGCGTTGGCCTTTTCGTGCGCGGAAACGAAAGAACGACCCATGAACCCTCCCGACGTGGTCCCTTTTGTGGATGTGAATCGCTATGCGGGACTGTGGTACGAAATCGCCAGGTATCCGAACACGTTTCAGGAGGGCTGCGTCGGCAGCAGGGCCACGTACACCGTGAGGGAGGACGGGAAAATAACCGTGCTCAACGAATGTTACGACAGGACCTTTCAGGGCAAACTGCGGTCCGTCAGGGGCACGGCCCGGGTTTCGGACCGGGAAACGAACGCAAAGCTCAAGGTATCGTTCTTCTGGCCCTTTTCGGGGGATTACTGGATAATCGACCTCGGCGACTCCTATGAATATGCCGTCGTGGGACATCCAAAAAGGAAGTACGTGTGGATACTCGGCAGGACAAAGAAAATGGACCCGGAAACCTACCGGAAAATCCTGGCCCGGTTAAGGGAACAGGGCTATGATACATCCAGGCTCATCCTCACCCCGCAGGAGTAAAACCGCTCATGAATAGAGATAGGGCCGTGCGGATGCGAGGAGGGGAGCCGAGCGCGGGTCCCGTCGTGTATTGGATGAGCAGGGACCAGAGGGCTTTGGACAACTGGGCGCTTCTCTACGCGCAGGACATGGCCATGAAAAAGAAGGTTCCCCTCCTGGTGTCTTTTTCCCTGGCGAATGATTATCTCGGGGCCAACCTCCGGCATTACGGCTTCATGCTCAAGGGGCTTCGAGAGCTCGAGGGCGCGCTGAGCCGGAAGAATATCCCCTTTTTTCTTCTCCGGGGCAACCCTCCGGACGTCCTACCCGGTTTCTTGCATCGAACACGGGCCGGGCTCCTGGTTTGCGACTTCAACCCCCTCCGCATCAAGAAGGAATGGGAAAGCGGGGTCGCCTCCAAAACGGAAATCCCCTTGCATGTAGTGGACGCCCATAACGTCGTCCCCTGTTGGGCCGCCTCTTTGAAACAGGAATATGCGGCGTATACCTTCAGGCCCAAGCTAAAACGTCTCATCCCCCGTTATCTCGTCGCATTTCCCCGCCTCAAAAAGCACCCCCATATCTGGCGGGAAAGGCTCAAGACAATCCGGTGGGAAGCAGTCTCGCGCTCACTCGATGTGGACAGGTCCGTTTCCGAGCTCCTCCGGCCCGCCCCCGGCGAAAACGCCGGCAGAAAGGCCCTGGCCGCTTTTCTCGCATCCGGACTCGCCCGTTACGAACGGGACAGGAACGACCCTTCCAAGGAGGGCCAGTCGGGCCTTTCGCCGTATCTCCATTTCGGCCAGCTTTCCGCTGCACGCGTCGCCCTGGAGGTCCAAAAAAGCGGGGCGCCCGCCGAAGCAAGGGCCGCATTCATGGAAGAGCTTCTGGTACGGAGGGAGCTGTCCGATAATTTCTGTCATTACAACCCCGATTACGACAACCTAAACGGATTGCCTGAATGGGCCAGGCGGAGCCTGGATAAGCACCGCAGGGACAGGAGGCCGCACATCTACGCGCGTGCAGAGCTCGAGAATGCCCGTACCCACGACCCCTTCTGGAACGCCGCACAAAAGGAGATGGTGAATACCGGGAAAATGCACGGGTACATGAGAATGTACTGGGCAAAGAAGATGCTCGAATGGACGGAATCACCCGACGAAGCAATCGAGACGGCCGTCTCCCTCAATGACACCTACGAGCTGGACGGCAGAGACCCCAACGGTTATGCCGGGATTCTCTGGAGCATCGGGGGCCTCCATGACCGGGCATGGAAGGAGCGGCCCATATACGGAAAGGTCCGCTACATGAGCGCGGCGGGCCTGAGGGCCAAATTCGATATGAGCACGTACCTGCGCCGCGTGGAAGCCCTGGAGGGCTAAAGGAAAAATCTCCCTGCCCGGCTCACCATTTCATCCCTGGGTTCAGCGCCTCCTCATCCAGAGGTAATTGGCCCTGAACCGGAGGTCCGTCCTGCCCGGGATACCGACGACGCGGCTTTCCATTATCTCGAACTGTGGGGCGAAGAAGTCCTTCAGCTCCTCCAGTCCCGAGCAGTATACCGTGGGGCCCATGGGGCTCTTTCTCCACTTCCCCTCCGGTGGAATGCCGAACGTCGTATCCTCCGCGCTGAAGCTCACCGAGAGATACCCGGCCCCCTTCCCGGCGAGGGCGCGGACGTTTGCCAGATACCGGGGGCGCTCGGGGGGCAGGATGTGGTGCATGATCATCCACTCCAGGATGAAATCGAAGCTGCCGGTCAGGCCAGGGACGTCTCCGGCCATGTCCGCCGCGAGGAAACGCACCGGAAGCCCGCTCTGGGCGGCCTTCTCCTTGGCCCGCTCGATAGCCGAGGACGAGACGTCCACCCCCGTCACGTCAAACCCCTTGCGCGCCAGGTAAAGGGAGTAGGAGCCGGTCCCGCACCCGATGTCCAGGGCCCCGCGGGGGCCGAGCTTGTGGGCCTCCACAAGCTCTCTCAGAAGCTCCGGCGGCTCCTCCCGGACCCAGGGGATCTCCCCCTCGGGGAGCGACCGGTAAATCTCCTCCATCCGCCTTCCGGTCTCGCGGTGCTCGTCGGAGGGCTTCTCCATGATGCGCCTATTCTGCCCCAGCGCCGGGGAGAAGTCAACGGCATGTCATCGCTTGCGAGGGGTACGGAAACGGGCAGCGGCACCGGGAGGGCTCAGTCCCCTCCCCAGATTTCCTTGAGCCTTCTGTCCCTCCCGCACGAGAAGCGGTAGAACTTGTAGCGGATGGGGTTTTTCTTGTAGTAGTCCTGGTGGTACTCCTCGGCGGGCCAGAACTTCCCGGCCGGGACAATTTGGGTGGCGATGGGCCGGTCGAACCGGCCGGAGTGCTCAAGCTCCTCCTTGGACTTCTCGGCCAGGCGCTTCTGTTCCTCGTCGTGGTAGAAGATGGCGCTGCGGTACTGCGAGCCCTCGTCGCAGAACTGCCGGTCCCGGGCCACAGGGTCTATGTTGTGCCAGAAGATGTCCAGCAGCTTTTCGTAGCTCACCTTGGAGGGGTCGTACTTTATCTCCACCGCCTCGGCGTGCCCCGTCGTGCCGGAGGAGACCTCTTCGTAGGTGGGGTTGTCCTTCTGCCCGCCGGTGTAGCCCGCGGTGGTGGAAAGCACCCCCTGCACCTTGTCGAAGGGCGGCTGCATGCACCAGAAACATCCGCCGGCGAAGGTGGCTGTCTCGACCTCCTTCGGCTTTTCGGCCATCTTCTCGCTTCCGGCCCGGGCCGCGGCAAAAAATCCCGCAACGAGCAATAAGGCAAAGATTGCCGTCTTCATCTGACTTTCATTATAGCGCGGGCGCGCAAAAAGGGAAGCCCTCAGACCAGGGGCCGGACCTCGGTGACGGAGAAATAGGCCACATAGACCACCCGGCGGGCCACCTCGGGGCCCACCAGCTCCTCCGTCCTCTGGCGTATCTCATCGAGAAGCGGCCCCGCGGTCTCCAGCCTCTCTCTCCTGAGGGCCACCCGGACGCCCGCATATCCCACGCCGGGGTTCATGTACAAAAACAGGGCGCTGGGGTTCTCCTTGACGTTGCGGAGGGTGCGCCCCTCCGTCATGCCCCAGGCCAGGGTGCCCTCCTCGGTTACGTGGGGGCGTGCGTAGATGGCCGCGTTGACCCTGCCCTCGGCGCTTGCGCTGGTCATGACGCCGGTGCCCCCTTCCCTGAAGAGGGCCTCCAGCTTCTCCCTGGTGAGTTCGGGTTCGCGTGCCATGGAGCATAGTCTATCACAAAGTATCCGCGGCGAGAAGCCGGGGAGCATTTCCCCAGCCCGGCGTTTCTGTTATCCTTAAGGAAAAGATTTGCCGCGATGATTTGGCACGTCACGGACACGTCAGGGGGTCTATTGCATAAGGGTCTGCTCCAGGTCTATACAGGGGACGGCAAGGGAAAGACCACGAGCGCCGTGGGCCTGGCCGTGCGCGCCCGGAGCCGGGGGCTCCGGGTGCTCTTCGCCCAGTTCATGAAGAGCGGTCCCGGGGGAGAGACGGAGATATTAAAAGAAATCGGCGTCGAGGTCATCCGGTTCGAGAGGGTCCTCTCCCCCCACTTCCACCCCGAAGCCGACCGCGGCGAGATACGGCGGGAGGCCCTGGAGGCCCTCGCGGAGCTTGCCGCCATGCTCCCCCGGTTCGACCTCGCCGTCCTGGACGAGTTCAACAACCTCCTCTCCCGGGACCTCATCACGATGGAGGAGGCGGAAGAGTTCCTGAGGGCGAAGCCCGAGGGGCTCGAACTGGTCCTTACGGGGCGGGGCGCACCGGAAGAGCTCATCGCCCTGGCCGACCAGGTGACCGAGATGAAGGATATCAAGCACCCCTCCAGGGCGGGCGTTCCGGCGCGGGAGGGGATAGAGTACTAGGGCATGGCGAGGCCGCTTCGCATAGGGCATCTCTCCACCTTCTACCACACGGCGATACTCCTCATGGCCCGGGAGGACCTAGCCGAACACCTGGGCGAGGAGCCCCAGTGGGAGCTCTTCGGGACCGGTCCGGCCATCGTCAAGGCCATGGAAGAGGGAAAGCTCGACCTGGGATACGTGGGCCTTCCTCCCGCCATCGTGGGAATAGCCAGGGGAGCGGACATCCTCTGCGTGGCCGGAGGCCACGAGGAGGGCACGGTCATGGTGGGGCGGGCCGACCTTGAGGGCCATCCCGAGAGGGAGTACCTGGGAGACGTGCTCGTTCAGCTCAGGGGCAAGGCCATAGGGGTGCCCGGACGGGGCTCCATCCACGACGTCATCCTGGCCGACGCCCTGGAGCACTACGGACTTCGGGAGGATGTCACGGTAAAGAACGTCCCCTGGGCCGATTTCCTCGTCGATGCGCTGGCCAGGGACGACATACAGGCCGCCTTCGGTACCCCGGCCCTGGCCGCGGCCGTCATGGTGTTTGCCCGGGGAAAAGTGCTCTATCCCCCTTCCCTCATCTGGCCGGAGAACCCCAGCTACGGCATCCTGGCCAGGGGGGAGTTTCTGGCCAGCGAGCCCGAGCGGGTCGAAAGCTTCCTCCGGCTCCACGAAGAGGCAACGGACTTTCTCCGCACCCAGGTGGACCTGGCCGCCCGCACCATCGCCGGCCACGTGGGGGTGGTGGACGAGAACTTCATCATGGAGACCCTGGCCATCTCGCCCCGCTACTGCACCCAGCTTACCGAGGGCTACATGGCCTGCACCGCCCGGTTCGTAAGCGCCATGAAGCGCCTCGGCTACATAGACCGGGAGCCAAGCCTGGAAGAGATTTTCGATACCTCCCTCATCAGGCGCATCCACGGCGAGGGGGAACACTACAGCGAGGGGCTCATCACCCAGCGGGGCGAGCTCTGAACGGGGTAACGACTATTACTACCGGCAGCATGATATAGTTTACGTATCAATGCCCTAAAGCGCATGGAGTATAAAGTTTTTTTCAAGGCTTCAATGCGAAAAGAAAAACTAACTGGTTAGTATGAGTAAGAAAGACAAACCCGGCGAAAGGAAGCTTCCGGAGCCGCCCCGCAAGGGGCCCTTCGGGAGGAAGCGCCATTTCGAGGGCGAAGAGGACCGCCGGCCGGACCTCCTGGCCGAGCACATGCACCACGCCATGGCCCAGGGGCGGCTGGAGGAGTTCCTTGACCAGGAGCTTCCGGATAACCCCATGGCTCGGAAGCTGGCCGAAATGGTGATGGGCACAGGCGGTGCGCACGGAGGCTCCGGGCACCACGACCGCCACGGCCACAAGAAGGGAAAAAAGGAGAAGAAGGAGGGCCGCGGCGAGCCGGACGGCGAAGAGAGGCCCGCGGGCCCCGCTTCCGAAGAGCTGCTGAGGGCGGCCTCCTCGGGCGACGTGCAAGAGCTTACCCGCCTGCTGGCCCGGGAGCAGAAGAAGCGCTCCGGGGAAGAGCCCGCGGAAGGGAAAGGAAAAGAAGAAGAAGGGGCCCCGGAAGCCCCGTCTCCGGAGGGACTGGAGAAGGAAATCCTGGACAGCCTCATCTCCATAGCTGGAGAGCACGGTGTCTCCCTGGACTGGCTCATCGCACGCGCTCTCAAGCTCTACGTCAGGGACTACCGGCAAACCGGGCGGCTGTAAGGGTTTCTTCTTTCAGGAAGCCCTCGGTGTGCGGGACAGAAACCCCATGAGCTGGCCCTTTATCTCCCCGGCCGAAAGCGGGATGTCCGGCACCCTGGCGTTACCGGGGCGGGCCAGCGCATGGATGAAAAGCGGCCCGTCGGTCCTCCGCGCAGCCTCAAGGAGGCCCTCCCGCTCCCAGACGCGAGCCGTCCGCTTTATGCCCATGCCCCGGGCCACCGCCTCCAGGTCCACGCATGTCCCGGTCAGGGTGGGCTGCTCCCCCGTGGAGCCGTAGGAGGCATTGTCCACGCAGAGCACGGTGAGGTTCTCCGGCGCGGCCAGGGCGGCCGTGGCCAGGGTGCCGGGGTTCATGAGCAGGCTGCCGTCCCCGTCTATCACGAAGACGCGCCCCGGGGTGGAAAGAGCCAGCCCCAGGCCGATGGGGGTGGCCATGCCCATGCTGCCCAGCATGTAGAAGTTCGACGGCTGGGGCAGCACGTGGTAAAGCTCCTTGGAGGGCACCCCCAGGTTCGAGACCACGACGTTGCCCTCCAGGGCGGGCCGTAGGGCCTGGATAATCTCATAACGCCTCATCCCCGCAGGCGGACAGGCGGGCCGGGCGCCGACCTCCGCGGGCTCGCAGTACGGGCGGTCCTGACGCACGGGGGCCTCGGCCTCCGAGCCCTCCCAGATCGAAGGGACCAGGAGAAAGGCATGGATGCGGCCCTCGCGATAGAGGCTCTCGAGCGCCTCCCCGACCCGGGAAAACTCTTCGGGGGACTTGAGGGTAGAGAAGGGGATATGCATGGCCTCGAGAAGGCCCGGAAGGGCCCGGCCCATGGGCACCTGAGCGGCGATGCCCTCCCTGTACACCCCCCGATGGCTTATGAAGAGGGCCAGCGGCAGCTCGTAGAACCGCGTGAGGGACAGGAGGGCGTTGACCATGTTTCCCACCCCGGAGCTCTGCACCACCATGGCGGGCCTCCGGCCCGCCAGAGCGGCCCCCGCGGCGATGCCCACGCCTTCTTCCTCGCGCGTAAGGGGCAGGCGGGACAGGTAGCGGTCGGCCAGGCCGATAAACGCCTTCACGCGGTCGCAGGGCAGGGTCAGCAGGAGGTCCACCCCCGAGGCCTTGATTATCTCGAGGAGTTCCTCTTCAGGGCTCCGCACAGCAGTTCCTCGATGCCCGCATCGGAGATGTCCTTGGAGATGCGTTCGCCTCCCACGGCATAGGTTTTCTTCTGCTCCTTGAGCCTCTTCTCCCCGCCTCCGGTTATGTTCAGGAGCACGGGCTCCCCGTCGCCCATGGCCCCCTGCGTGACGGCCTTCCCCAGGGCGGCCACGGCCACCGCCGCCGCCGGCACGATGTCCACCCCCTCGCACTCCTCGAAGAGGTCCCGGGCCTCGGCCATCTCTTCGTTTGTCACAGCGTACATGTTCCCGCCCGTGGCCGTCAACGCGTCGTAAACCCCTCCCCTGACGCCGTAGGCCGGGTAGCGGGAGGAGAGCACCCGGGTGGATATGCAGGCGATGAGCGAGGCCTCCAGGTCCGCGGGGTCCATTTCCCGGTTTCCCCTTTGCCATGCCTTGCTCATGGGGGCAAAGGGAAGGTTCTGGGCCAGGTGAAGCCGGGGCAGCCTGCCGTCGAAGCGGCCATCCCGAAGGAAGCGCTCGGACATCTCCCAGGCTGCTATGGCCCCCGCGCCGCTTCCCACGGCCTGCACGTAGTGGCCGGGCATCCTGCCCATGGCCGAGACCGCCTCCAGCATCACGATGCCCAGCCCGTCACGCTTGGCCACGTTCTTCACCCCACCCTCGAACGGCATGCCCGATATCAGGGAGAACCGGCGGGCCACGTCGATGGCGTCGGAGTAGTCGCCGTCCTCGATGACCATGGTGGGCACCAGAGAGGAGGTCTCCAGATACCACATATCCTGCAGGCACATGCTGGGCACCACGATGGTCACGGGGTAGCCCGTCTTCTGCGACAGATGCGCAAAGGCGCGGGCGGTGTTGCCCGCGCTGGCCACCGTCAGGCCCGCCACGCCGTTCTCCCGGGCGTTGGCCAGCACCACGGCCGCCTCGAACTCCTTGAAGGTGCAGGTTTCGATGAGGGCCCCGCGCTCGGGCCAGTACCCGTTAAAGGCGACCCAGAGCTCCCGGAGGCCCAGCCGCCGGGCAAGGCCCTCCGAGCGGTAGACCACCGGCCCGGACTGGGGTATCCCCCGCGGGGAGTGCACCGGCAGCCAGTTGAACCGCCAGACGCCCCGAGCCCTGTCGCCTTCACGGAAGCGGGCTTCCTTGTAGCGGGTGACCAGGAGGGAGCCCGTACAGTGCTCGCAGAAGGCACAGTAGACCTGCGGGAGGACCTTCCCGCAGTTTCTGCATACGATGGAGAAGTGGCTCACAGCAGGCTCCCCACGAGCTCCATGAGGTCGGTTATCCGCACCTGCCGCTCGTGCCCCTCCAGGGCCTCGTTCAGCTTGCTGTAGCAGGCCGGGCAGCTCAGGACAAGCCTGTCCGCACCTTTGGCCGCCGCTTCGTCTATGGAAAGCCGCGCGATGGCTACGGCGTTTTCGTGATAGATCTTCCTGGCCGCCCCGCCGGCCCCGCAGCACCGGGAGTCCTCGCGGTTGCGCTCAAACTCAAGGAGTGTGGCTCCCGGGATGCCCCGGAGGACCTGACGCGGCTCCTCGGTAACGCCCACCCCCCGGCTCAGATAGCAGGGGTCGTGATAGATGAGCCTCTCATCGGGAAGCCGCCGGGCAAGCCGGAGCCTCCCCCGCCGCATCGCTTCAGCCGCGAACTGGCTTATGTGCCGGACCTTAAAGGGCAGCCGCTCTCCGTAAAAGAGGGGCCAGTCCCGCGCCATCATGTTCACGCAGCAGGGACAGGAGCACAGGAGCGTGCGAACCCCCCTGGCCCTGTACGCCTGGACGAGCCGTTTCACGAGGCCCTCCAGCATGTCGTGCTGTCCGGTGATGAAGAGCGGAAAGCCGCAGCAGACCTCCTCCTCGGGCGGGAGCATCGTGAAGGGCTCGCCGACGGCCCCCAGAACGAGCGCATCCCCCCGCACCATGGGCTGTGCCTCGTAAGCGCCCGTGCAGCCGGCGTAATAGGCAATTTCCGCCTCCTCAGCCACGGCTACGCCATCGGGGAACCAGCCATAGCGCTCCGACGCGGGTTTCTCGTAGATGTTTCCCGTCCGTTGGACCACACCGGGCAAGGCGCTCTGCGGACCCAGGGGGCCGAGGCCGCGCCTGACCATCTCCCGCCTCAGCATGGGCCAGAGGCGCTGCGTGTGTATGCCCACGGTGCAGGCCTGCCCGCAGGCCCCGCAGGTCGTGCACTCGTAGACGGCCTTGACGAAGTGCTCGAGGAGCTCGCGGTCAACCTCCCGCGGGCCGAAAAGCCGTGCCTTCAGGGACTCGGTGGCCCGGATGAACTCCCTGAACATGCGTATCTTCTCGGGCGGGGAGACCGTGGGGTCGCCCGTGACCTCCTGGACGGGGCAGAACTTCAGGCACTCGCCGCACTGCGTGCAGGCGTCCAGCTCGCGAAGCTCCGCGCCCGAGAGGCACGTCGTGAACCTTTCTTCAGTCATCATGGAGAAGCCTCTTGACCCCTTCCTCCTGCCGCCAGGCCTCGTAGGTCACGAAGGGGGCCGTGAATATGTGCGTGGGCAGGGTAACCAGCAAAACGAGGACCAGAACGAAATGCGCGAGGAATACGGGGTTTTGGGGAGCACCGGCGGGGCTCAGCGCCAGGATTCCCCGCGCAAACTCCTTCGTCGCCACCACGTCGGTCCAGAGCACGGTGCGCTGAAGAACACCGGTAAGCCCGATGAGAAAGAGCGTCCCGGTAAGGAAGAGATTGTACGAGGACACGTACTTTCGCCTTTCCAGAGTGAGCCTCACCAGAAGGATATAGGCCAGCGAAACAGGCAGGGCGTACCCCGCATACACCCCCGGCGTCTGCACCGCCGCGACCCACCCCGGCACCGGGTCGAAGAAGAACCTCAGGTGCCTCAGCAGCACCAGGACGAACGATACGTGAAAGACCCACTCCCCTATCCAGAGGACCTTGTTCACCAGAAAAAGCCTCCTCAGAAAAACCACGTCGACGAAGGCCATCACCACGCCGGCAACCGTGGTCTCGCCCGTTTCCGCCGCTCCCCGGCGCCTCACCCAGAGGACGCCGTGCCGGCAGAGCCGCGCCACGAAGAAGGCCCAGGCCGCGTAGGCCGCCAGGCTCAAGAGCGTCCCCATGTCCTGCTACTCCTTTTCGAAGGCGATGCTCGCGTCTTTGGGCACGTTGAGCCCGGCCTCCACCTCCAGGGCCTTCAGGATGCCGCAGGGCACCGGGCAGGCCACGTGCTTCAGGTGCTTGCCGGCGGCCCGGTAGACCGGGTTGTCCGGGTGGCGGACGAAGACGGCCATGGCCGGGAGCACGGCCACCTCGGGCGCCATCTTCTCCACCATCTCGCACTCCGAGGTGACGGCGACCCCGACCTCCTTCGCCCCTTCCTTGCGGGCCACGATGCCGGTGACGAAGCCGCATGCGCCCGATATGACCCGAACCTTCGTCATCCCTTGACATGGACCGGAGAGCCCTTCTTTGCCAGGAGCTCCTTGACGTGGGGGAACGTGTCCTTCATGTGCGGGATGTGCATGGCCTTCATGAACTCCTTCTCGAACTCGGGCTCCACGGCTATCTCCACGAACTCAAGCCACCGCGCCCTCTCCCTGGCCTCCAGGCGCTTCTCCGTGCTCAACAGGGCCATGAGGGCGCCGTCGCCGGCGGCGTTGCCCACCGCATAGACGTTGTCGAGGTCGCAGTCGGGGAACATCCCCAGGGTCATGGCCGACTCCTTGTCGATATAGCTTCCGAAGGCCCCCGCCAGGATGACCTTCTCCACCTTCTCGATGCCCATCTTCTTCATCATGAGCTTGGCCCCGGCGTACAGGGCGCCCTTGGCAAGCTGAAGCGCGCGCACGTCGGCCTGGGTCACGGTGATGTCCTGCCCGATGCTGGTCTCGTCGGCCCAGGCCAGCACGTACTGCATCTTCCCATCGGCCCCTGCCCGCACCCGGGGCGTGTCCAGGTCCTTTACGAACTTCCCGGACTTGTCGATGATGCCCGCCTTGAACATCTCGGCCACCACGTCTATGATGCCCGAGCCGCAGATGCCCTTGGCGTCCACCTTCTTGATGTGGGTGTGCCAGTCGGCCTTCCCGATCACCTTGTACAGGGGCTCCTTCGTCTCCGGGTCGATGCGCACCGCCTCGATGGCCCCCGGGGCGGCGCGCATGCCGAACCTTATCTGCGCTCCCTCGAAGGCCGGCCCGGTGGCGCAGGAGGTGGAGCAGATGGCGTCCTTGTTGCCCAGCAGAAGCTCGCCGTTCGTCCCGATGTCTATGATGAGGACCTTCTCGTCCATCTTGTAAGGCTCCTGGGCGATGAGCACGCCCACGTTGTCCGCCCCCACGAAGCCCGCCTCGATGGGCAGGACGTGGACGTAGCTTGCCCGGTTTATATCGAGCCCGACGTCCCGGGCCTTGATGTCCATGTCGTTCTGCACCGCCGGTATGAAGGGAGAGCGCCCGATGTACGTGGGGTTCAGCCCCAGGAAGATGTGGTGCATGGCCGTGTTGAAGACCACCGTCATGTCCAGGATGGCGCTTCCGCCCCTGGCGCCGTTCATCCGGAGGTCGGCGGTGAGCCTGTCGACGAGCTCGTTGAGCCCCTCGATGAGGGCCTGCTGCATGGTCCTGAGCCCGTTTTCCGAGGTCATGGCGTAGGTGATGCGGCTCATCACGTCCTCCCCGTAGGGCACCTGGGGGTTCATCATGCTCTCGGTGCTTATGACCTTTCCGGTCAGAAGATCGGAGAGATAAGCCGCCACGGTGGTGGTGCCGACGTCGACGGCCAGCCCGTAGGCGGCCTCCACGAAGCCGGGCTCCACCTTTATGATCTCCCGCCCCATCCAGACGGTGACCGTCACGTTCCACTCCCCGCGCCTGATGATATCCTGAAGGTCGCCAAGCACGGCGAAGTCGATGGAGAGGTTGTCCAGGCCGTATTCCCTGCCGAGGAAGGCCTTGAGCCTCTCCAGGTCCCCCGTGATGGGCTCGTCCAGGGCGGGCTTTTTGAGCTCCACGAAGTACTTCCGCACGGCCGGCCTTATGGGGATGGTTATCTCCTTTGCCGCCTTTCGCACGATCTGCTTCCCGGCGCGGGACTTCTCCGGCACGAATATCTTGACGTCCCCGTGCACCTCAGTGGAGCAGGCCAGCCGCATGAAGGGGCCGTCCTCGGGCTTGACGAACTTCCGTTCCGCCTCCGCAAAGGGGCTCAGGTGGGCCATGCGGGAGTCCATGGCGTCCTTTTCGAAGTAGCCCTCCTCCACGCGCACCTTGCACTTCCCGCAGGTGCCCTTCCCGCCGCAGATGGCCTCGAGGTCCACCCCGAGCTTCTGGGCGGCTTCAAGGAGAGTGGAGCCTTCCTCCACATCCCCCCTCCTGCCGGAGGGCTGAAAATTCACTTTGAACCTCGGCATATCCTATCTCTCCTTCAGAGTCGCGAAATCTTCCTTGCCCTCAGGGGCCGAAGTCCCCGGGCGGGCTTCGCAGTCCCTTGCGGGACTCCGCGGTCCCTGCCGTAGGGGCATATGGTGATGCAGAGGCCGCAGTTGGGCCGTCCGGAGACGGACCGCGCTCCCTCCTTGTGCGCCGTGCAGCGCTTCGCAAGCAGAAGCTCCGGGAAAGGCTCCTCCCGGGACCACTCCGCTCCGGTGATGGCCCCGCGCAGGTCGCCGCCATCTTGTGGGTCATGAGAGGGTAGAGCCGGGAGGCGAACCTGTCCCGCACCCGGTCGGAGTCCGGAGGAATGGGGAAGAACCGGTGCCTCTCTTTCCTCAGGAAGCGGGCGGCCCGTTTCTGGAGCGCCAGAAGGAGCGACAGGGTCTCCTCCCTGAGGCGGCTGTCCACGCCCACGCAGACGGCGTTTCTGAGGTGCGAAAGCTCCGGGCTCAGCACCCCCCGGAGGGAGGCAAACCCCACCTGGGCCGCGCCGGCCCCGAGAAGCTCCCTTCTGAGTGCTTCGCTCACTTAGCCCCTTTCTTCTCTTCCCGCTGTCCGGCCTCGTCCCTGAGCTTCTTCAGGGAGCTTATCATGTCGATGGCGTCCTTCAGGGCGTTGGTCGCGTCGGGGGCGAAGCCGTCGGCGCCCCACTTCTCGGCGATGTCCTTGCTGACCGGCGCTCCGCCGATCATGATCTTGACGTTGGGGTTCTTCGCCTTGAGGTCCTCGATGACCTTCTTCATGCCCTGCATGGTCGTGGTCATCATGGCCGAGAGGCAGACCAGGTCGCTGTCGGTGCGCAGCTGCTCCTCGACGAACTTATCCAGGGGCACGTCCCGCCCGAGGTCGTAGACGTCGAAGCCGGCCACGTCGAACATCATCTTGACGATGTTCTTGCCGATGTCATGGACGTCGCCCTCCACGGTCCCGATGACCACGGAGCCCTTCAGCCCCAGGTCCATCTGCTCCACGTGGGGCTTCAGGATGTCCAGCCCCGCGTACAGGGCGTCGGCGCACATGAGCAGCTCCGGCACAAAGTACTCCTGCGCCTCGAAGAGCCTGCCCACCTCCTGCATGCCGACCACCAGGCCGTCGAAGATGGCGTCGTTGGCCTTCAGGCCCTCGTCCAGGGCCTTCTGGGCCCACTCCTTGGCGGCGTCTTCGTCGTACTCTATGACCGCCTCCTTCAGGTGCCCCAGTATCTCCTGTTTCCTTTCTTCCGAAGCCATTTCTCCCTCTCTCCTTTCTATCCTTGCCTTATGACTTACCTATGACTTCTTGTACCGCTTCACTTCGTCCATCATGGCCCTGAAGTTCTCCGCGGGGACCGTGGGCCAGATGTCGCAGCCGGGCCAGACGGCGCTGACGCCGTCGTCCAGGCACGTCCTGACGGTCTGGCGCACCTGCTCCGGCGTGCCGGCAACCAGGACGTTGTAGGGGTCGTAGTTGCCGAAGATAAGGGCGTCCTCGCCCAGCTTCTTCCGGCTCTCGGCCACGTCGTTTTTCTGGTCCACGCTGATGGCGTCGGCCCCGCTCTCCATCATGAAGCCCACGATGTCGTTGGTCTTCCCGCAGATGTGCACGACGCTGGGGACCTTTACTTTCTCGAATATCACCTTCAGGTGGGGCAGGATGAGGCTCTTGAAAACGCGCGGGCTCAACACGTCGCTCGTCGCGCCCATCTCCCGCACGGTAAGGTAGTCCACGCCGGCCTCTTCATAGGCGCGGGCCACCTGGATGATGGCCTCCGAGAGCTTCTCCATGAGGGCGCCCACCTTGTCCGGCTTCTTGAAGCTGAGCTTCAGCAGGTCGTTGAGCTCCATGACCTGCCCCGCCAAGGTAAAGGGCCCCAGCACGTAGGAGCCGATGGGCGCCTCCCCGCCCACGTCCTTCCTGGCCAGGCCGAT
Source organism: Nitrospirota bacterium (assembly GCA_037386965.1). Classification (NCBI taxonomy): domain Bacteria; kingdom Pseudomonadati; phylum Nitrospirota; species Nitrospirota bacterium. The sequence continues at coordinate 19,106 of JARRLN010000026.1, read as the reverse complement.
GGCCTCCTTCATGAGGGGCACCCGGCCCCGGGAGAGCAAGTCGGCGGGGATGGAGAGGTCCATCTCCTCCTCGCTGTGGATGACCTTCTCCTTGATGGTGGGGTACAGGAGGTCCTCAGAGTGCGGATAGGTGTTTATCTCGCAGCCCAGGGCCTCGGCCTCCACGCACAGGTCGAAGGGCAGCACGCAGCAGTCGAACCCGAAGAGCTTGTGCGTGGTGGCCGCCGTCTCGGCCATCTGCCCGGCGTCCAGATGGACCTGGGCGAACCTGTAGCCCAGCTGGTTGAGCCCTTCGGTGGTGGCGTTGCCCATCCCGCTGAAGCAGGCGGGGCGGTCCGTCTCTTCCCGCCTGAAGAGCTTCAGGACCCTTTCCTTTGACGTCATGGTTTCTTCGCCTATCATGATTGCGGTCTCTCCTCCTTTTTATCGTCTCGGTCAGCCTGCCGCCTTGGCTTTTTTCCGGGCTCCTCCGGCCAGGAGCTTCTCGATGAAGTCCGGGAAGTACCTCCGAATGGGCAGGTCGGGGTTCTCGGGTATCCGGCCCGTCTCCTCATAGGCGAGGGTGCTCAGCAGTATCTGGCCCGTGGCCACCGCGGGGAAGATCCTGGGGGCGGTGACGGCGGGCCCGTACAGGTCGAAGTCGCTCCACAGGGCGCTGGACATCCCCTGGGCCACCGCGTCCATCGCCCGGAAGCCCTCCAGTCCCCAGGCTTCCCTGGCCTCCTTCCACATGTGGGTGCCGTTGCTGTACGCGCTGCCGCAGGGCAGGCCCAGCTTCTGCTTGATGAGCCTGTTGGCCACCAGGGAGAAGCTCGTGCTGGGGAGGTTCATCACCGAGGTGTCCACCAGGATGGTGTCGAAGGCGTCGGCCCCCTGCCCCAGCAAGCTCTCCAGCGACTTCAGCCTCCCGGCGGGGCTCTGGTCCTGGTCGTCGAAGGCCTGGATGATGACGTGCCGGATGCCCAGGTCCTTGAGCCTCTGCACCTGCCCCTTTATGTCCTTGTCCCACGGGGTGATGCTGTTGTAGAGAAACTTTTCCTGCACCCCCAGCTTCGCCACGTACTCCGTGGCCTTTGCCCGTTTCTCGGCCATCCACATATCGATGCCGAAGGGCATGCCGGTGGTCTCCAGGTAGAAATCGATGTATATCTTCGCTTCCTCGGGAGAATTGGCCACCATGGCCACCATGGCCGGGATGCCGGTGGAGCGGGAAAGCTCCTCCTGCCTGCGAATAAGCTCGCGGGCGCGCTCCCGGTCGAAGTCTCCCTTTCGGTCGCGGAGTATTCTGTCCTTGTTGTGAAACATGGAGGCGATGAGAAGCGGCGGGTTCTCGCCGGGCTGCCCCCCTATCTTGAAACCGGCAAAATCGAAAACCTTCTGCGGCGTCTGGAACCTGAACATCGAATCTCCTTCCCCTGTTTTTTATGAGAGGGGGGCGGCGGGGCCGCCCCCCTCACGGCCTCCCCTTAGTAGATGCCGTGGTCGAACTTCGGCTGAGGCAGGTACTCCCACTCCTCGCCTTTCCTGAACTTCTGGTCGATATCCACGCACTTCAGCGCGTACTCGAAGGCATAGGGGATGCCCGGTCCGCCCGGGACGAACCCCGCCAGGATCATCCCCACGGCGGCCGCCTCGAAGACCTCCTCCGAGGTGGCCCCGGCATTGATGGCCGGGACGACGTGGATGATGCACCGGGGCGAACAGTACGCCACCCCGCCGGACATGAACATCAGCTCCTTGACCTTCTTCGAGAGGGCGCCGTCGCCGAATATGCTGGCGTAGAAGTCGGCGAAGGTCTTCCCCGGCTCGGGGGTGACGGTGTTGATGATCTGGAACATGCGGGGAACGAACCCGCATTTCTCCTTCATGTACGCGTTTGCCTGCTCAGCCGTCATCTTCGTTTCCATCGTTTCTCCTTTCTCTCCCCGTCCCACGGGCCTCGGGGGCCCCGTGCGGACAAAGAAACTCTTCAGCTCCTCCCACAAAGTTCCCATAGCCGTTCTCCTTCAAGGTTTTCAAACGGCCTGCGCCTTGCTGCCTCCGTCCTTCTCATCACCTCCCCTTGGCTTTTTACAGTTTCCACTCCCGTGCCGCCCCGATGAAGGCCTGGATGTTTTCGTAGGGGACCGTGGGCGGGATGTCGCATCCGGGCATGAGGACGAAGCCCCCGTCCGTCCCCGCGGTCTCTATGACCCTGCGGGAGACCTCCCGCACCTGTTCCGGCGTTCCCTGGAGCATGATGGCCACGGGGTCCACGTTGCCGGCGAAGCACATCTTCCCGTGCAGGAGCTCCTTGGCCTTCGCGATGTCGGTCTTGTGGTCCAGGCTGATGCAGCTGGCCCCGGTCTCCGGCATGAGCTCGAGCCTGTCGGTGGTGTTGCCGCAGATGTGCACCAGCGTGTGCGCGTTCTGGGACTTGGCCCAGTCGGTGAACTTCCTCAGGTAGGGGACGGCAAAGTCCTTGAACTGCTTCTTGGAGATGAGGTCCCCGCTGGCGGTGGGGTCGGCGAGGCTTATGACCTGGAGGGTGCCGTCCTTGACCAGGGGCTCGTACAGGCGTATGAGGAGCTCGGTGATGAACGCGCAGACCTTGTGGACGAACTCCCGGCGCTTGAAGGTGGCCTTCATCATGTCCTCCTCCCCCACGAACCGGGCCGCCAGGGTGAAGGGCCCCCAGGCCGTCATGGTGACCACGTACTCGTCGCCGAGCTTCTTCTTCGCGGCCCGGAGGGCTTCCTTCACCGTGCGTATGACCTCGTCGCGATCCAGGGCCGCAAGGTCCAGCTTCTCCAGGTCCTCCTCGCTTGTAACCAGGTGCTCCTTCAGGTCCGGGGCTCCCATTTCACGGTACTTGATGCCGCCGCCGAAGGCGGCGGCATGAAAATTGTTATAGCCGCTCCCGGCATAGACGATGTCGCAAAGAAGGCGTTGGCTCTCGGCCACCAGCATGTCGGTCATCTTCGTCGCGTCGTGCCCTAGCGCTTCGAAGCTCGTGCCGTAGTCCTTGATGCTCCACATCCCCGCCCCGAAGAGAGTCGCCGGCACCCTGTTGGGTCTGCCCCCTTCGAAGGCTTTCACTATCACGTCCCTGGGTTTCATATGCCTCTGCCTCTCCTTTCCGCTTCTGTGCGTGTGCGAAGCTCCCTGACCACCTGCGTCACCTCCAGAAGGTCCGGCGGCCTCCGGATGCTCCACGTGCCGCCGTCGGAGGTGCCGGTGCTGCCCGCCACGATGACCGGCACGTCTCCGACGGCCAGGTTGATGATTTTCGCCGCTTCCTCCGCCGGAAGCCCTATGGAGCCGGAATCCAGGATGACGCCGGCATAGGAGCGGGCCATCGCCTTTTGAACCGCCAGTGCGGCATGGTCCACCACCTCTACGCCGTAGCCCTCCTGAAACACCACCCCCATGAGCGCCTTGGTGAAAATGGGGTCGTATGAACATAGGAGAATCTTTTCCACGGCACTTGAAGAACAACAATTTTCATGCCATGGGGCAGGAAGAATACAATGCTTGATTATCGGGTACTTCCATGGAGGAACGGGCCGATGGGGCCGGGTAATAATTTCTCAGCGGGGACACAATGCCTCAGAGAAATCAGGCCGAGATGCCGTATCTCTTGAGTTTCAGGTAGAGGGTCTTTCTGCTGATGCCCAGGACCTGGCTGGCCCGGGACTGGTTGCCCCCGGTCTCGCGGAGGACCTTGAGGATGTAGTCCTTTTCCATCTCCTCCAGGGGCAAATAGGGGCCGCCCCCGTTTGAAGTCCCCGCCGGAGCCTCTTCGTGCGTCACGGGGATGGAAAGGTCCCCGGAGCCGATGCTTTCGCCCTCGGTAAGGATGACGGCACGCTCCATTTCGTTCTCGAGCTCCCGGACGTTGCCCGGCCAGTGGTAGGCCACGAGCTTCCCCACGGCCGCGGGCTCCACGCCCCGGACCGGCTTGGCGAGCTTCGAGGCGTACTTCGCCACAAAGTGCTCGGCCAGCTCCGGGATGTCCTCCTTCCGCTCCCTCAGGGGAGGAAGGTCTATGTTGATGACGTTGAGACGGTAGTACAGGTCCTCCCGGAAGGAGCCCTCCTGCACGAGGGCCTGAAGGTCCTTGTTCGTGGCCGCCAGGACGCGGACGTCCACCGAGAGGGGCCGGGTGGCTCCCACCCGGCGGAACTCCCCGGAGTCCAGGAACCTCAGGAGCTTGGCCTGAAGCCCCACGGGCATCTCGGCTATCTCGTCCAGGAACAGGGTGCCCTTGTCCGCGACCTCCACGATGCCGTACTTGCTCTGGTAGGCGGAGGTGAAGGCCCCTTTTTCATGGCCGAAGAGCTCGCTCTCCATGAGGTTTTCGGAAAAAGTGGAGCAGTTCAGGGCCGTAAAGGGGCGGTCCCGCCGGGTGCTCATCTGCCAGATGGTGTTGGCGATGAGCTCCTTGCCCGTGCCGCTCTCCCCGGTGATGAGCACCGTGGAGTCGGTGGCGGCGATTTTCCCGACTAGGGCCAGGACGTCCTCGAGGGCCCGGCTCCGGCCGATAATGGCGCCCCGGGATTCCTTTCTGATCAGCTCCTGCTGCAGGACGAGGTTCTCGGTGCTCAGGCGCTCGTATTCATAAGCACGGTTGATGATGATCTCCAGCTCGTCGAGCTTGTAGGGCTTGGTCAGGTAATCATACGCGCCGTTTTTCATGGCCTCCACGGCCGTCTCGATGGTGGCCCGGCCGGTAAGCACCACCACCGCCGGCTTGTGGTGCTCCCCCCGCATCTCCTTCATGACGGAGATGCCGTCCACCCCGGGCATGACGATGTCCAGAAGGACGACGTCGAAGGGGTGCTCCTTCATGCTCTGAAGGGCCGCGGCCCCGTCGCCGGCCACCTCCACGGCGAACCCCTTGCGGGTGAGCTCCTTCTTCAGGAGCCTCCGGAAGGGCTCTTCGTCGTCCACGACAAGGACCTGTATCTTCCGTTCGTCGTCCTTCACCGGACCCCTTTCCCGGCCGGTTTCTTGGCCGGGAGCCTCACCGTGAAGGTGCTGCCCCTGCCCGGGGCGCTCTCGGCGTCCACAACCCCTCCGTGCTCCTGGGCTATCTTGTGGCAGATGCTCAGGCCCAGGCCCGTGCCCTCCCCCGGAGGCTTGGTGGTGAAGAACGGGTCGAATATCTTCTCGAGGATGCCGGCGGGAATACCCGGGCCCGAATCCGATATCGATACGGATACCGTCCCCCTGTCTTCCTCGCCGGGCTCGGCGCCCCGGGGATAGCCGCTTCGTATCAGGATGGTACCCCCGTCGGGGGTGTAGTACATGGCGTTTATGATGATGTTCATGAAAAGCTGCCTGAGTGCGCCGGGCTCGGCCTGGACCTTGGGAAGGTCGCGGTTGAGGTCGAACTCCATCTGGCAGTTCAGGCGCTTGGCCCGGTGGTTCACCAGGAGGATGACCTCCTTCAGAAGCTCGTTGACGTCCAGCTCCCGGAACTGCCCCCGGTGAGGGCGGGAGAACTCCAGGAGGCTCCCCAGGATGGCCTTGCAGCGGAATATCTCCCCGTGGATGGTCTTCAGGTACTCGGGGAAGTCCTCGAAGGCCGGTGAGCCGCTCAGGCCCTCGTCCTTGGCCCTGTCCAGGAGGGCCTCGGAGTACCCCGCGATGATGCCCAGGGGGTTGTTAATCTCATGGGCGATGCCGGCCACCAGGGTGCCCAGGGAAGCCAGCTTGTCCGCGCGGATGAGCTGCTGCTCCAGGCGCTTCTGGGCGGTGACGTCCTTCAGGTAATGCACCACGGCGTAGATGCGCCCCTCGTCGTCGCTGAGGGGATACGCCCAGGAATGGAAAATTCCCCCGTCCTCTCCCTTGAGCTCCAGGGAGACGGCTCGACGCGCCTGTACGGCGTTTGCGCAGAGCCGTCCCTCCACCCGCACGCCGATGCGCCCGAGGAGCTCTTCGCACCGGAGCCCCCCGACCTCCCGCGCCGAGAGGCCGGTGCGCGCCAGGAGGGCCTGGTTGGCCCGGAGCACGCTGCGCCCCATGTCCTCTATCCAGACCATGTCGGTTATGGCGTCGAAGGTCTTCTCCCATTCCTTCTTGTCACGGGATATCTCCTCGAAGAGAAGGGAGTTCTCCAGGGCGATGGCGATGTGCTTGCTTACCGGAAGCAGAAGCTCTAGGTCCTCCTCGCCGTAGGCGCCGGGGCGCGTGGAGTCGAGGTTGAAGACCCCGAGCATCTTGTCCTGCCAGAGGGGGATGCTGATGGTGGAGCGTATGCCCTCGTCGCGGAGCTTCCGGTCCAGGGCGAAGGGGACGTCCTTCGCAAGGTCTCCGTTTATCCAGGGCCTGTTGTTGCGGACGACCCAGCCCGCGCTGGTCCCCTCGACGGGGGCGGTGACGCCCTTGGGCATGACGGTTTTCATCTGGGTGTCCAGGGCGAAGATAAGGAGGTTGTCCGTGTCCTCCTGGTACAGAAGGAGGCTCGCCCGGTCGTACTGGAAAATCTTGCGTATCTCGGAGACCATGATGCGGAAGACGGTGCCGATGCTCAGGCTCGAGTTCACCGTGCCGCTCAGCTCGTTGATGAGCTCGATCTCCCGCATCTTCTCCCTGAGCTGCTCGATGAGGCGCGCGTTCTCTATGGCCACGCCGAGCTGTCCGGCGATGACCGTAAGGAGCCCCAGGTCCTCCCGGCTGAAGTACTCGGGCTTTCTGCTTGCCACCGTCAGAACGCCCCAGGTGACGCCCTTGCTCCGGATGGGGACGGCGGCCAGGCTCTCGATTCCGGTCATGCTCTGCCCGGCCCGGCAGAGGCGGGGGTCCTGGGAGGCGTTGCCCACCACGAGGGGGTTATCCAGGGAAAGGGCCTTCCCGGCCAGGCACTCCCCGGGCCGGAGCACCTCGGACTCGCCCAGGAGGGCCCTGTCGGTGCCCATCTCGGCCCGGAGCGTCAACTTCCCCGTCTTCTGCTCCACCAGGTGCACCCATCCGGCCTCCACGCCCATGATGGGCGGCATGTGCTTGATGAGGGCCTCCAGGATGTCTTCCGTCCGGGAGTGCTCGCTCAGAATGCCGGCGAAGGTATGAAAAAGCGTAAGCTCCTTGGCCATCTGGGCCGGGGACGGCTCCTGAGGGGACCGCTTGACAACCAGAAGCCCCACCCCAGGCTCTCCGGCGGCCGAGAGGGTCAGCTCCAGGGCATGGCCGGCGCCGTCCCTGCCCGGAAGCGTTGTCCGGGCCCTGAGCGGACGGGCATGCTCTCCCGCGGGGAAACAGGCTCCATCAGGCAGCGCCCCCGGGAAGACGTCCCGGAGACGCTTCCCCTCCCAGGGGCGGTCCTCCAGCAGCCCGGCCCAGGCGGCATTGCCCGCGACGAGGGTGCCATCGGCGTCATAGAGCGCTGCGGGAATGTCCAGGTGTTCGAGGGTCTCAAGAAGGGAATTCGTCTTTTTTTGTGGGGAGACTCCCATATATTCATTATATCAGAGCGGCCCTTCCGTCCGGCAATGGCGGCCGCCGCAAGAAGACTTACCCGCCCGTCTTTTTGACGTTGACCTCGCCCGTAACGGGCACGGGGGTGGAGAGGCTCGCCACCACGGGACAGTGGCAGAGCACCTCGTTGGCAAGCTCCCGTATCCTGTCCCCGTCCTCCGGAGACTCTATGGAGAAGGTGTAACGGATGTCCTTGAAGGAGGCCGGGACGTCCCCTATCATGAAAAGCCCCCTCAGGTCCAGCGTGCCCTCCACCTCCACGCTCACGGCGTCCACCCTGTAGCCCCGGTGGGCGGCAAACTCGTAGAAGGACGCCTCGATGCAGGCGGCAAAGGCGCCCAGGAGCATCTCGATGGGGTTGGGGCCCAGGTCCTCGCCCCCGGCCGGCGGCGGGTAATCGCTTTTCATCACGTGCCGGCGGGCCCTGCTTTCGGTGTACAGGCCCCGCACGTGCCGCGACGTCACCCGCGGGCGGTAGAGAGCCGCCTCGGGTTTGCGCTTCATGAGTTCCATCCGCTTCTGGACGATTTCCTTGAGGTCTTCCGGTCCTGCCATCTCCCGGTCTCCTTTTCGCGGTTTTTTATCCCTATGGTAGCACGGGCTTCTTGACAAGCCCGGGGGAAAGGAGTATGTATGGACGTATATCGCCATGATACACCTGAACGTAAACGGAAAGAGTTACAGCGTCCAGGCCCCGGCGGATGTCCCGCTGCTCTGGGTGCTCCGCGAGCGCCTGGGCCTCTGGGGCACCAAGTTCGGATGCGGCATCGGCCTGTGCGGCTCCTGCACGGTGCACGTGGACGGAATAGTCACGCGCTCCTGCATGCTCGCGGCCGGGGAGGCCGAGGGCAAGAAGGTCCTCACCATCGAGGGCCTTCCCGAGGACCACCCGGTCAAGCGCGCCTGGGTGGCCGAGCAGGTCCCACAGTGCGGCTACTGCCAGCCCGGCCAGATAATGCAGGCCACAGCCCTGCTCGCCCGGGACCCCGACCCCTCGGACGAGACGATACGGCATTTCATGGAGGGGAACCTCTGCCGGTGCGGCACCTACCCCGACATCAGGCGGGCCATTCGCCGCGCGGCCAGGGAGAGGAAAAAGAAATGACCCCCCTTTCCAGGCGCGAATTCCTCCAGGCGTCCCTGGCCGGGGCCGGCCTCACCCTGGTGGCCGGCGTGGGCCCGTGGGGGCCGGCCGTTGCCCATGCGAAGGAAGAAAGCGTGCTCAGCCCCGCCGTCTGGCTCAAGGTCCGCACCGACGGCAGCGTGCTGACCGTCGTGAACAAGTCCGAGATGGGCCAAGGGGTTTATACCTCGCTGCCCATGATTATGGCCGATGAGCTTGACACCCCGTGGGAGACGGTGGAGCTTCGGGTGGCCCCGGCGGGGAAAGAGTACAAGGACCCCGTCTGGGACCAGCAGGCGACCGGCGGCAGCACCAGCGTGCGGCATATGGAAGAGCCCCTGCGGAAGGCCGCCGCATCCGCCCGGCAGATGCTCCTTCAGGCCGGAGCAGCCACGTGGGGCGTCCCCGCAGGCGAGTGCCGGGCGGAGCAGGGGATGGTAAGGCATCCCGAAAGCGGAAGGAGCCTCTCTTACGGCGAGCTGGCCGCGAAAGCCGCCGCCCTCCCGGTGCCGGAGAGCCCTCCCCTCAAAAAGCCGGCCAACTTCACCCTGAGGGGCAAGCCCCTGGACCGACTGGACGTGCCCGCGAAAGTGGCCGGAAGGGCCCGCTTCGGCATCGACGTCTTCGTCGAAGGCATGCTCTATGCCGCCATGGCCCGCCCTCCCGCCTACGGGGCCGGGCTTCTTTCCTTTGACGAAGTCGCCGCCCGCAAGGTCCCGGGCGTAAAGGCCGTGGCCCCCCTCTCACATGGGGTGGCCGTCTGTGCGGAGAGCATCTGGGCGGCCCAAAGGGGCCGCGACGCCCTGAACGCAAAGTGGAGCCGGGGGACCGAGCCTTCCCTGAGCAGCGCCTCCCTGGCCGAGACGTTCCACGAGAGCCTGGCGAAAAAAGGCGTGATTGCAGAGAACAGGGGAGACGCAGCCCAGGCCGTCGTGAAGGCCGACGCGAGGGTGGAGTCCACCTATCTGCTTCCCTACCTGGCCCACGTGACCATGGAGCCCATGAACGCCACCGCCCACGTGCAGGCGGACCGGTGCGAGGTCTGGGTGCCCACCCAGAACCAGACGGGGGTGCTCGAAGAGGCCGGAAAGATAAGCGGCCTTCCTCCCGAGAAAATCCAGGTGCACACCACCTTCCTGGGCTGCGGCCTGGGCAGGCGATACGAGAGGGACTTCACCCGGGAGGCCCTGGAGGCATCCAAGACTTGCGGCAAGCCGGTCAAGCTCATCTGGAGCCGCGAGCAGGACATCCACTACGACTTCTACCGTCCGGCCAATGCCGCCAGCATACGCGGGAGCGTGGACCAGGACGGCAGGATAACGGGCTGGGCCCACAAGGTGGCCGCGCCTTCCATCTTCGCCCGGGCCATTCCCGAGATGATGAAAGGCGGCGTGGACCCGGCGGCCGTGGAGGGCGTGAAGGACCTCATCTACGACGTCGAGAACCTGTATGTGGAATACGTGCGGGTGGAAACGCCCGTGCCGGTGGGATTCTGGCGCTCGGTGGGGCATTCGCACAACGCCTTTACCGTGGAGAGCTTCGTCGACGAGCTGGCGGAGGCCGCAGGCAGGGACCCCCTCGCCCTGAGGCTCGATAACCTGAAGAATAACCCCGATGCGCGGCGGGTCCTCTCCACGGTGGCCGAGATGTCCGATTACGGGCGTCCCCGCCCCGACGGGCGAGCCCTGGGCGTGGCCGTGCACGCGTCCTTCGGCAGCACGGTGGCCCAGGCGGCGGAGGTCTCTGTGGACAGCGAAACCGGCGTCACGGTGCATCGGGTCTGGTGCGCCGTGGACTCGGGCAAGGTCATCAACCCCGCCATCGTGAAGGCCCAGATGCGCGGAGGCATCATCATGGGGCTCAGCGCCGCCCTCATGGAGGAGGTGGCCTTCAAGGACGGAGGCCCCCGGTCAGGCAACTTCGACACCTACCCCATCCTGAGGATGGGCGCGGTCCCGGAGATAGAGGTCGAGGTCACCCCCGGCGGCGGCCCCCTGGGCGGCATCGGGGAGCCCGGTGTCCCCCCTATCGCCCCGGCCGTTTCCAACGCGGTCTTCGCGGCCGCGGGCATCCGCTTCCGGACCCTGCCCATGAACCCCCAGCGCGTAAAGGAAGAAATGAAGCGGGCCGGAAAGGCCACCTGATGGACGTCTTCTCGGCCCTCGCCCGCATGAAGGCCCAGGGCCTTCCCTGCGCCCTGGCCATCGTGGTGCAGAGGGAGGGCTCCTCCCCGCAGCGGGAGGGCGCCAAGATGCTGGTCAGGGCCGACGGCTCCACGGCGGGCACGGTGGGGGGCGGGTGCCTGGAGGCCGAGGTGCGGCAGGCCGCCCTCATGGCCTTGAAGGACGGGGAGCCCCGGACGGCCCGGTTCGCCCTTACCGATGAACAGGGCGGGCTGGTCTGCGGCGGAAAGGTCCTGGTCTATATCGAGCCGGTCATCCCCGAGCCTCATCTGCTCGTCCTTGGGGCCGGCCACGTGGGCCGCGCCCTGGCCCATGCGGCCCGCTTTGCGGGCTTTCGGGTCACCGTGGCGGACGACCGGGAGGAGTTCCTGGGCGACCTCCCCCAGGCCCGGACGGCCGTTGTCCGGGACTTCTCGGAGGCTTTCCGGACGCTTCCCGCCGATGCCGACACCTACGTGGTGGTGGCCACCCGCGGGCATACGCACGACCTTGCGGCCCTCACGGCCGCCCTGCGCACCCCGGCGCGGTACGTGGGGCTTCTGGGAAGCCGCCGGAAGCGCGCCCTCCTCTTCCGGCACCTGAAAAGGGACGGGTTTTCGGAGGAGGACATGGGCCGGGTCCTCACCCCCGTGGGGCTTCCCATCGGGGCGGCCACCCCCGAGGAGATAGCCATAAGCATCGTGGCCCAGATGATAGAGACAAGGAGGAAAAGTGGCCTCCCCCATGCCGAGGGCCGGGACAGAGGTGTGGGCGGTGGTGCTTGCGGCGGGGCGCTCGGAGCGGATGGGCACCCCGAAGCAGCTTCTTCCCCTCCGGGGGAAACCCGCCCTCAGACGCACCATTGAGGCTCTGGTACAAGGCGGCATAACGAGGGCCGTGGCCGTCCTGCCCCCCGAAAGCCCGGAGATGGAAAACGTCCTGGCGGGCCTTCCGGTCATCCTTGTGCACAACGCCATCCCCAGAAGCGAGATGGCCGACTCCGTTCGCATCGGTCTCTCCGAGGTCGACTCCGGGGCCACCGGCGTGCTCATCGCCCCGGCAGACCATCCCCTGGTCTCCGCCGGGACCGTCCACACCCTGTGCACCCTTCACCGGAGCATTCCCGGCCGCATCCTGATGCCCACCTACGGGGGCCGGAGGGGACATCCCACCCTGTTTCCACAGTCCCTGCTTCGGGGGCTCTCGCCGGGGCTTACGCTGAGGGACGTGCTTCGGCAAAACGCCGGAGACGTGCAGGCCGTGGACGTGCCGGACGAGGGAGTGGTCCTGGACATGGACACCCCGGCGGACTACGAGCGGCTCAAGACCCTCGCCCGCTCCGCATGAAAGCCGCTTCCCGGGCCGTGCCGTCCTTCCCGCCGCGCGGGACTCAGCGAATCAGCGGGCTTTGAGAAGAAGGCATGACAAGGCACCTCGCACCCCCCGTCTCCCAGGCGGCCACCCTGTTTCTGCCGCTCTCCTTGGCATGGTAGAGCGCCCGGTCCGCCCGCTCGATGAGGTCGGCCTTGCGCCGGGCATCCCTGGGGGCGGAGGCCACCCCGACGCTGAGAGTAACGGGTATCTCCCGCCCGTCCACCCGGAAGGCCGCTCCCTCTACCTTGCCCCGAATGCGCTCCGCCGTCCGCCTGGCCCCTTGCGGGTCCACGTCCACCAGGATGGCCGCGAACTCCTCGCCCCCGTATCGGGCGGGGACGTCCACGCTGCGGACGGTCCGCCGGAGGATGGTGGCCAGCTTCCTCAACACGGCGTCCCCGGCGGGATGGCCGCAGGTGTCGTTTATCTGCTTGAAATGGTCGATGTCCAGCAGAAGGAGCGCAAGGGAGCCCCCGCTTCTCAGGACGCGGGCCAGCTCCTTTTCCAGGAGCTCCTGGAAGTGCCGGTGGTTGTAAAGCCCGGTGAGGCCGTCGGTGATGGCCTTGGCCGTAATCTCGCCGTGGAGCATGCTGTTTTTCAGGGACAGGGCCGCCTGGTTGACGACGATGGAAAGTATCTCTATCTGCTCCGGGGTGAGGGTGTCCGTCCGGGGCGAGGTCAGGACGATGACGCCCAGGGGCTCCTCGCCGTAGAGGACCGGCACGGCTAGGGCCGAGCCCACCTCCGGCCCCTCGAAGGGCAGGGCCCGCTGTCCGTGCCCCAGCGTCATGTTGGAGATGTACAGGCACTGGGCGTTCTCCAGGGCCATGCCCGCCAGCGAGCCCCCCAGGGCGAACCGAAGCTTCCGGGGCGGGGCGTAGCCCTCGGTCCTGACGAGCTTGAAGCCCCTGGTATCCTTCAAGAAGAAGGCCGCCTCCAGGGAGACCATCTCGGAGACGGCCTCCATGATGAGGTCCAGGACGGTCTCGGTCTCCAGGGAGGAAAGGAGCCTGGAGCTTTGGGCCCGCAGGGCCTCGAGCTTGAGGTTCGTCCTTTCGGTCTCGGCCTGGATGCGCTTCCTGAGAAGCGCCCGGGCGACCTGCCCCGCAAAGAGCCCCAGCGCCTCGAGGTCCGCAGCCCCGAAGGCCCCCGGGCTCCTGCTGTCCGCTGCAAGGACGCCCAGGGTGAACCCTCCGTCCTTGACCGGGGCAGCCGCAAGCGAGGTGACCCTCCCCCGGCGGACGTATCCCGGAGAGAAGCCTTCTCCCCTTCCGGCATCCCCCAGAAGGGGCCTGCCCTCTTCCAGGACCTCGTGGATGAGCCCCCGGGGCGCGAGTGTGACGGCCTCGTTGGTGGATGAGCGCAGGGTGAGCTCTCCCTCTTGAAGGAGGAAGAGGCTCACCGCCTCCGGCGCGAGGGTGAACGATGCGCCTTTCAGGATGTCCCGCACCTCGGGGTCCCGCTCGCCCCAAAGGCCGTCGGAGAGCCGGTCGTCGCGCCGTCGCGCCGCGCGGTGCCTTCCCCGGACGGCTTCGCGTTCCCTTATGCGCCGGGCCCCCGTGCCCAGGCAGAAGGCCGAAGCGGCGGCCCCAAGCAGGATGAGGCCCGCCCGAAACTCCCCGGCCATGAGCGGTGGAAGCATAAAGGCAACAACCAGGGCCAGGGCCAGAAGCGCGGTGGCGGCGTCAAAAAAGAGGGCCGAAGCCAGGGGCAGAAGCACAAAAGCCGTCCGCGCTCCCTCCCATCCGGGAAGCGCCGCCACCCCCGCAACGAGAAGGCCCGCCATGGCCAATGCCGTCCGCCCCCGGTTCGCGCCGCCCCGGAAGAAAAAATAGAGGAAGGTAAAAAGAAAGCCCAGAGATGCCAGGGGAAACCACCAGGAGGCCCACCGCCGGGGCCCACCCATGAAGAGCGCAACGTACAGGGCCACGGGGAAAAGCACGGCGGCCGCGTCAAGAAAGACCGCAAGGCTCCTCGCCCATGGTCCGCCACCCCCTGCCCCCCATGGGCTGCGCAGGACTCTTCCCATCGCCTGGCCGCTATTATAAATGTTCCGGGGAGGAATTTGTCGGAGAGAGGTTTCCCCGGCCCCGCCGCCTTCTGTATAATGCAGGCAGAAGGCCGCATGACGGCGTGACGGCGCACGCCGCACGGGGCCGAGGAGGGCGGAACCTGTGAAACGTCGTTCCTTGAGAAGCATGTCCGAGAAGGCCGGGCTTCCTCCGGGAACACCGGTCTTCGTGGGGGAGAAGAAAGCCGAGGAGACGCGCATCACCGTCATGGATTATGACGAGGAGCACGTCCAGGCGTGGGAAGCCCGCTCCGTCGACGAGTGCCTGGCCCTGAAGGACACGCCCTCGCGCACCTGGGTGCACGTGGAAGGCTTCCAGGACGTCGAGGCCATCGAAGCACTGGGCCGTGGCTTCGATGTGCACCCCCTGGTCACCGAGGACATCCTCAACACCGAGCAGCGGCCCAAGACCGAGGTCTTTGACGACTACGTCTTCATCGTGGCCAAAGCGGTGCGGTTTTCCGAGACGATGGACGCCCTGGAGGTCGACCACGTCTGCCTCGTGCTCGGGAAGAACTTTCTGCTCACGTTCCAGGACGGGCGGGGAGACCTTTTCGCGCACGTCCGGACGCGCGTCAGAAACGCCCGGGGCATCGTCAGGAGGGCCGGGATGGACTATCTGGCGTATGTCCTCCTGGACTCCATCGTCGATGGGCTTTTCATTGTGCTGGAGAAGCTGGACGACATCATCGCGGAGGTGGAGGAGGAGGTGACCGGCGATGCGGCCGGCCCGCAGACCCTGGCGAGGCTGCACGTGGTGAAACGCCAGGTGGTCACCCTCTCCCGCATCGTCTGGCCCATGCGGGACATCGCGGTGGGGCTCACCCGGGAGGAGTCCGCCGTCATCTCGGCGGCCATGGAGCCCTACTTGAGGGACATCCATGACCACGCCGTGCAGGTCATCGAGACCATCGAAGCCTTCCGGGACATGACCTCGGCGCTGCTGGACGTCTATCTCTCCGGGGTCAGCAACAAGCTCAACGAAGTGATGAAAGTGCTCACCGTCTTTGCTTCGCTGTTCATTCCCCTGACGTTCATCACGGGAATCTACGGGATGAACTTCGCCTACATGCCGGAGCTGCACTGGAAGTGGGGGTACTTCGCCGTCCTCGGCGTGATGGCCGGGCTCGGCGCGGCCCTCCTGCTGTTCTTCAGGAAGAAGGGGTTCTTTTAAAAGAAAAAGGGACCGGAGCGCGCCCGTGCCGCGCTCTGGCAAAAGGAACCGAAAGAATGGACGGCGCCCCGTGAAAGGACTGTACTATCTCTTTCCCACCCTCCTTGCGATACTCGTCTCCCTCCTGGTGGTCAGGGCGGCCGCCATCGCCCTGATGATGACCGGGCTCGACAGGAGAAGGGCCGTTTTCCAGGCCCTCTCGGCCTTCACGGGAACGGGCTTCACCACGCGGGAGGCCGAAAGCGTCATCAACCACCCTCAGCGCCGCAAGATCATAAGCAGGCTCATGATCCTCGGCAACGCCGGCATCGTCGCCGTCATGGTCACGGCCACCTCCTCGCTGGTGGCCGTGGAGGGCGTCCAGATTCCCATCAACGTCATCATCCTCGTGGCGGGCCTGCTGGTCATTTACAAGATAGCCACCCACCGGGGGTTCATCAAGCGGTGGGAACAGTTCATCGAGGACAAGCTCGTGAAGTCCAGGGCCATGGAGGAAGCGCCGGTGGAGGACCTCCTGCACCTTCTGGAAGGCCACGGCCTGGTGAAGCTCATCGTGCAGGAGGGCTCTGCCCACGAGGGAAAGACCGTCATGGACTTCAGGTCGGCGATAAAGGGCGCCATAATCCTCGGCATCGAGCGCGAGGGGCAGTGGCTGCCCGTACCGCGCCACAGGGAAGTCATACAGGCGGGAGACAGGCTGGTCATCTACGGCCGCCTGACCGCCCTGGAGACACTCCGGACCGAACGCTGAGAGCTCTATTGAGATGCGTTCCGCCTGCACCGGGAAAGCCTGTCTTTGCGCGGTTTCAAAGACAAGGAAAAAATTTCCCCTCCCTCACATTTTCTATTCCCTTTGATGAAGACTTTGGGTTATACTCTTTCAAAGTTTTCGCCGGTAATCTCAATTCATACTATTTGTGGGGGAGACAAACCCATCAAAAAGGAGGAGGAAGAATGACGAAGGCAGAGCTTATCGACAAAATGGCCGACGACGCCGAGATTTCCAAGGCCTCAGCGGCAAAGGCCCTCAACGCCATGGTCGACGGGGTGGTGAAGTCCGTCAAGAAGGGGCAGAAGGTCACCCTGGTGGGATTCGGCACTTTCGCCGCCACCCGGAGAAAGGCCCGCAAGGGAAGGAATCCCCAGACGGGCGAGTCCATCAAGATCAAGGCTTCCAAGGCCCCGAAGTTCACTCCGGGGAAGGCTTTTAAGGACGCCGTGAGATAATCTTCATCCTCTGGCTATCCGGGGCGGCCTCCGGCCGCCCTTTTTCTTTTTGTTGGGATGCCGCGGCCTCCGGCCGCCTTTTTCTTGTGATGTCGCGGGCCAAGGGTTTCCTCGGACGTCTTCGGCAGCAGGATATCACCGGGCGGCAGGGAGGGATTCCTCCACATGGACATCCTTCCCCAGACGGATGAGGATGGCCCGGAGAAGAGAAGCGCTGTGGCCCAACTGGGTGTACGCCTCCTCGCGCGTCATGTTCCTGTCCTCGGCCCGGAGGCGCATCCCCAGGTGGCGCGAGAGATTGGCGATGCGGGCGACCTCCCTGGCCACGGCCCGTTCGAAATCCTCCCCCCTGAGCGAGATGTCATACATATGAAGGCGGATGTTCCGCGTGATGGCCGGGAGGCCGTCGTCCTCCACCGTGGCGTCGTTGGCCGTATGGCGCAGCCGGTTGAAATCGTCCCACGGCGTGTTGTGCAGGGGCTGGGAGAGGTCCGCGACGTAATGGGCGCAGAAGGCCAGGTTGTACTCGGCGTACTTGCCCTCTTCCGTGCTCCTCAGGTACCGCCTGAGAGAGCCCAGGACGGCCCCGTAGAGATGGCCCTGGATGCCCTCGGGAGCGTTATAGCGCTGCGCCTGCAGGAGCACCAGCGCCGGGGTAACATCCACGCCCAGGGCGTTGTTGAAGTAATGGTTGTATCGCTCCCGGCCTCCGGCCTTGAGCTTGGCCATATCAGCTCCGGCGGCGTTGTACCATCTCTCGTAGCCGGCGGCCCTGGCAACCGCCAGATGCGTCATGTCGTGCCAGGCCCGGGCGGACGCGCCCGGAAGCGCGATGAGCGAGACGAGGGCGTAAAAGAAGCAGGCCGGCCAGCCAAGACGATGGGGTCTCCCCATGTCTGATTATAGAAACCTCCGCAGGCAGGGTCAACAAGCCTCGCAAACGCGAAGAAGTCCCCGCGGTCACGAAACCAGCCGCTAAGGCACTTTTGAGGTGTCCTACACTGCTTTTATGCTATTGACAGGTGTGCTACTCGGTGCTATAAGAATAAAACATGGAGCGGCACTCTCGATGAAGAGCTGCGGACATTCTTCCTGCGTGCTTCTTATCTCGGACACAGGCCCGCGCGCGGCCTCCCTGGAGGCTGTCCTGAGAAGCGAGGGCTACGGCATCACGGTGGCCAGGGGATATGAGGAAGCCCTGGAGAAGCTCTCCAGCGAGCGGGTGAGCCTCATCCTTCTGGACCTCGCCGCAAACGGCTCTTCGCACGCGGAACTGCTCAGAGCGATGCACACGAAGCAAGCGCGCTCCGCGGTGCTCACAAGCTCCGTCGAGGCCGACGGGACGGCCGCCCTCGACCCGTGCGCCCGGGAACCCAGGCGCGCCAACCTGGAGGCGGTTTTCCGGAGCGTGCGGGACGGCATCGTGACGGTGCAGAGGGAGCGAAGGGTGCTGGAGCTCAACGAGGCGGCCTGCCGCCTGTTCGGCCTCCGGAGGGAGGAGGTGCTGGGCAGGGAGCTGGACGCGCTGCCCTTCGAGGGGTGCAAGGGGAAGGTCCTGGAGGCCCTCGCCCGGTGCCTCGAGAGGCAGGAGACGGTGGAGCTTCACCGGATGGAGTGCCTGCTCAGGGGGAAGCAGCGGGGCCGGGTGGTGGACGTCACCATAAGCCCGCTTCTGGACGGCGGGGGTGCCCTCTCCGGAGCGGTGGTGGTGATGCGGGACGAGACCCGCCTGGCCCTCCTGGAGCGGGACACCGGGCAGAGGAAGGAGTTCGAGGGGATGGTGGGCATGAGCAGGTCCATGCAGCGGGTCTACGCCCTGGTGGAGGACCTGGCCGACCTGGACACCACGGTGCTCATCACCGGGGAGTCGGGCACCGGCAAGGAGCTGGTGGCCGAGGCCTTGCACGCCCGGGGCGGGAGGGCCCAGGGGCCCCTGGTGAGGGTCAACTGCACGGCCCTGGCCGAGAACCTCCTGGAGAGTGAGCTCTTCGGCCACGTCAAGGGGGCCTTCACCGGCGCGGTGGCCGACCGGGAGGGCCGGTTCGAGCGGGCCCACGGGGGCACCATCCTCCTGGACGAGGTGGGCGACATCTCCCCGGGGATGCAGATGCGGCTCCTCAGGGTGCTGCAGCACAGGGAGTTCGAGCGGGTGGGCGACCCCTCTCCCCGCAGGGTGGACGTCCGGGTGGTGGCCGCCACCAACCGCGACCTCAAGGAGAAGGTGCGCAAGGGGGAGTTCCGGGAGGACCTGTACTACCGGCTCAAGGTGGTGGAGATACACCTGCCGCCCCTGAGGGAGCGGAGGGAGGACATCCCCCTGCTGGTGGAGCACTTCACCGGGCACTTCAACCGCAAGCTGGAACGGGCCGTCCAGGGGGTCTCCGACGAGGTCCGGAGGCTCCTCGCCGAGCACGCCTGGCCGGGGAACGTCCGGGAGCTGGAGCACGCCCTGGAGCACGCCGTCATCCTCGCCCGGAGCGAGGTCCTCACCCTGGAGGACCTCCCCCAGGACCT